>NZ_PIRQ01000005.1 GCF_003048535.1 Campylobacter concisus
ACTTTTAGTTTTATTTATTAGTTTGTCTAATCTATTATAAATTATAAAATAATAGACTGGCTCAATCGATCACTTGTTTAGATTTCAAAGATTGACTAATAGTTTAACAATTGTAAGTTAAAAGAACAACGATAAAAAGAAAAGGCTTTATTAACCAATGAAGTTAAAGGTGGTTTCTCGTTTCGTGAGCTGGAATTATATACGAGCAATACTTAAAGATAGTTGAAATAATTAGGGAATTTTAGAAAAATTTGTTTGTCACTTTAAAATTTTAAAGTATGTATTTTTATTATAGGTTTAAGGGTTTAGTTTATATATGCGTATCCACTTCTTTTTTCTATATTTATAGAGGCTACATTGTTATTTTTATCTGTTAAAACTATCTTGCAATTGCCTTTCAATAGTCTTGAATAAGGCCTTTTTGCTCCTTTATTGTTAGTAACACTTACCACTCTCATAGGCCTACCTAATTCGTCAAAATCAATGGTTTGCATTTTGCCTTTTCCGCAACTACCGACAAATTTAACTGATTTTATGCCATATTTTTTTTCAATATTTAAATCTATATTAATTTTATTGCAATAGGACTGAGGAATGCCTCTCCAGCCCGCACTTAAAAATTTATTTGACTTTTGCGTATCGATGGCAACCTCTTCTTTGGAATTTAAGTTACCACTAAATTTATTACCACTACCTCTCTTATCATAAAAAATACTATATTTCCAAGATTTAATCCCAGGCTCATCTACAGAGCACTCTTGCAAACTAGTGTCATTAATAGCTATCCCCCATCTCATTTTAAACCAAAATTTTTCATTTTCTGAATGAACAAATTTATCATCTTGCATGGCAAGGTGTTGGGCGTATCTTATATGCGTTAGCATCTGTGTAGCTGCCTCTCTGGCTCCGTTTATTTCTAGCCTTGGTATGATCATTGCTGCAAGTATGCCAACGGCAATAATTACAAAGATAAGCTCTATAACGGTAAAACCCTTATTTTTATGCATCTACTTACCTCTTACATCAAAATTTGCAATTACTTTTCCAATTTTTTCTATGCAAAATTTTGATTTTCCATCTAGATCGGCACTTACTAATAAATTTTTAGACTCATCTCTTACATCTATACCATAAAATTTAAGTCTTAATGCAAGCTTTTTATTATCAGTGTATAAATCCTTAATTTCCGCTTCTTTTAATTTGGCTGCAAGCTCTTTTACAACATCAAATTTATAGACAAAATGCTTTGTTGGATTATCTAAAAAAAGGTAAAAAATTTGATTAAATACAATCATCGACCAGTTTAGGGCCAGAAAAAGCATCACTAAGGTCGTACAAATTTTATAGCCTTTTCTAAATTTTGGCAATCTTACACGATACGAATTAAAAAAAACTCTTACCATAAGTGGTGTTGCGATCACGCAAAATGGCAAGAACTGCTCAAGTTCCAGCCTTTGGCGCACTGAGACTATCATACAAAAGCAAAATGAGCAAATTGCGATAAACCACAAAAGATCTTTTTTCTCTTTAACCCAAATTCTATAAATCGTATAGACAAAAAAGATAAAAATAAACGGCGAAAAAACAGCGGCAAAGATACCAAAAGTATCGATAAAGTGCCCACTTGGCCTACCATTTGTATCAAAACCAAAAAAGTAAAGCGTGAGTAAAAACAAAATAGCACTTAGCCAAGCAAGAGGCGGCTTTCTTTTGTAAAGTGCAAATATAAAAAATCCTACGTAAAATATCAAAAAATCGCCATCTATAAAAAAAGAAAGACAAAAAAATGTTACAAATAAAATTTTATTTTTAATATGGAAAAAGTATATACATAGAAGCGCCAGCATAACGCAAAGCCCAGCATTATTGACAATAAGAGCTGAAGCTATCGTGCCAGGAAGTAAGATAAAAAGCAATACCGCAATAAGTCTGTCAAACTCTAATTTAATGTAAAATTTGCTTACCTTATACATTAAAACGACGCTTATGACATGAAACGCGATCATCACAGATCTTAGAGCAAGATCTGTTTGACCAAAAATTTGAACGCTTAAGTTTAAAACATGGCTAAGAAAATTTTGTTTGTTAAAAAAAATTTCAGCTTCACTATAACTTATACTAAGAGAATTTGCCGTATAAAGTAAAAACATACAATCGATCAAACATATTAAAAATACGCTAAAAGCGACGTGATATCCAACAAATTCTCTAAATTTATCTAGCAAAAATTTTCCTTAAATATGTATATCCCAAAAAAACTCGATCCAATCGTGAGCCTCTTTTACCTTAAATTCTGGCAAAAGCAGAGCTTTCTCTTTATAAAAGACGGTCGCTATTTTTATATCTAAATTTGGATAACGCTTAAGCAGTTCTCTTTTTATCTCGACCATGCTCTCACCACTGTCGATGATGTCATCGACGAGCAAAATTTTAGTGTATTTGCTAAGATCTGGCACGTTAAAGATATTAATCGTATCAAGCTTATTTGTATCTTCATAATGGATAGAATTTAGGGTAAATAAATTTCTATTATTAAGCGCAACAGCTAGCGAGTGGCCAAGCGTTAGACCGCCTCTTGCCACAGCTAGTATCACCTCTGGATCAAACTCGTCTTTTATCTGTTTTGCCATCTTTTTAGTATCAACAGCAAATTCATCATAGCTATAAAATATCATCTTTCATCCTTATCAATGCACTAAAAATACGATAAAACTAATGAGCGCTAGCGCGACTACGCCTAAATTTATATCGCTAAATTCTCTCTTTATGAGCTTAACTATAACGTATGACATAAAGCCAAATGCAAGGCCGTTTGTGATCGAATAAGTAAGCGGGATGAGCACAACTATGAAAAATGTCGCAACAGCAATGGCTGGATCTTTAAAATTTATACTAGCAAGCTCAGCAAACATAAGCACGCCAACCATCACAAGGATCGGATAAATGGCATTGCCAGGAATCGCTTTAAAAAGTGGCAACATAAATAATGTAAGTATAAATAAAAGTCCGCAAAATACAGCCGTTAGACCAGTTCTACCGCCATCTTCTACACCGCTAGCACTCTCTACAAACGATGTGGTCGTACTTACACCTACTAGTGAGCCAGCTGCCGTAGCAATAGCGTCAGCTTCAAGAGTTTTTTCAAGTTTTACGACGCCATCTTTTTTGTTTTCATCAAAAATTCCAGCTCTCGTGCCTACACCAGCTAGTGTGCCTATCGAGTCAAAAAGATCGGTCACAAAAAATGTGATAACAACTGGCAGCAAGGCTAGACTAAGCGCGCCTTTTATGTCAAGCTCTAAAAATATCGGTGAGATAGAGGCTGGAGTTGAGAAAATTTCTGTTGGATGAGGAGCGATACCAAGCGCCCAAGCTATCACTGAAGTAGCAAGCACAGCTAGGATAAACGCGCCCTTTATCTTCCACGCCCAAAAGCAAATAACTAAAAATAGTCCTAAAACGCCAAGAAGTACGTTTGGATCTTTGAAATTTCCTATACCAACCAAAACTGAGTCGCTATTTACGATAAAGCCCATTTGCTGAAATGCCACAAAGCTGATAAAGGTGCCTATGCCAGCGCTTATAGCCCTTCTTAGATCAAGTGAGATGGATCTAATTATCCACATTCTAAAATTTGTAAAAGATAAGATAACAAATATCACGCCGCTTAAGAAAACAACGCCAAGAGCCGTTTGCCAAGGCACTTTCATACCGATGCAAAGACCAGATGTAAAATAAGCATTAAGTCCCATACCAACGCTCATAGCAACTGGTGTGTTTGCCCAAAGACCATTTAATATCGTAGAAAATATGGTAATTAGCGCAGTTGCCGTGATGAGTGCCTCGTATGGCATACCAGTTTTGCTCATAACGATCGCATTTACCGGCACGATATACATCATCGCCAAAAACGTCGTAAGACCTGCACCAAATTCCTGCTTCACACTCGTTTTGTTTTGTGCTAAGTCAAAAAATTTCACCCCAAGCTCCTTTTAGTAAATTTTAAGTTCGTTATATAAGCTATCGCGCTCAACCGGCGTAAAACCAGATGTTTTAATAAGATCACAAAATGTCTTTAGTGTAACGCCGTTTGCGCTATTTGCACCAGCTGCACTTTGAATACTCTCTTTTTCTATCGTACCATCAAGATCATCAGCTCCAAATTCCTGAGCGATCATCGCTAAATTTAGCGTCGAAGTAGCCCAATAGGCCTTTATGTGTGGGATATTATCAAGCACCAAGCGAGATATCGCCATGGTCTTTAAAATTTCAGCTGATCCTAGAAATTTCACATCTTTTAAGTAGTTGTTTTCTCTTTGATAGACTAGTGGGATAAACGCGTTAAATCCGCCAGTTTTGTCCTGCAAGTCTCTGATCCTTAGCATGTGATCGATCCTATTTTCACGGCTTTCTATGTGGCCAAAAAGCATTGTTGCGTTGCTTTGTCTGCCTTTATCATGCCACATTTTGTGGATTTTGAGCCAGTTTTCGCTACTTACTTTGCCTTTGCAAATTTTAGCTCTGACCTCTTCATCAAAAATTTCAGCCCCGCCGCCTGGCATGCTATCGACGCCGTATTCGAGCATCTTCTCTATCACCTCATCATAGCTTAAGCCGTAATGTCTTGATAAAAAGTCGATCTCAGCTGCCGTCATCGCCTTTACGTGAAGCTCTGGATGAGCTGCCTTTATCTTTTTAAAAATTTCTAAATACCACTGCCAGCCACTTTTTGCGTTGTGAGCTGATACGATGTGTATCTCCTTTACGCCGTGGCTTACGCTCTCATCAACGATCTTTAAAATTTCTTCGTGGCTCATTAAGTATGGATTTGGATTTTTTCTGTGAGCTGAAAATGCGCAAAATTTACAGATATCAGCACAGATATTTGTTGGATTGATATGGCGATTTACATTAAAAAAGACCTTGTTGCCGTGCAGCTTTCTGCGCTTTTTGTCGGCAAATTTAGCCAAGGTAAAAAGATCAAGCTCATAAAGCGAAAAAGCCTCTTGCTTGCTTAATCTCTCGCCACTTTCTAGTTTTTGTAATAGATTCATTATTTGTATCGTCCTAAAGCTGAACTTAAGGCTTTATTATAGGCAAATAAAGCTTTGTTTTTGCAAAAATTATGTAACATTTGCCAAGATATTTTTAACAATGGAAACATTAAATGCTGGCTGATAAAAGTACCAAATATAGCGATAATTATTTAAAAATCAAAGAGAAATTTCTTGATTTTAAGGCAAATTTACCAAAACATTTTCAAAAAAATCAGGGTAGAAATTTTGCAAATTTTTTAGCCAAAGAATATGATGATTTTATAAAATCTTATTTAAATGAAACTATGCGAGATTTTTTTGATGATTTTGTGCCGCAAAATGACAGCTTTGCCTTTAGTGTTTTAGCTACTGGAAAATATGCCCAAACCTTACTTAGCGCAAATAGTGAGCTTGAAATTTTACTAGTTTATAAAAATTTAAAAGGCTATAACATAAAGAATTTCTTAAAAGAATTTAGCGAAATTTTAAGTAGCTCTGGAATAAATTTTTATATAAAAAGCGTTGAAATAGATGAAATTTTTACAAATTACAAAGACGATCTCAAATTTAAAAGCGAAACATCACAAGTCCGATATATCTGTGGTTCAAAAAGTCTCTACCGCTTAGTAAAAAGCGAGATCGTAAAATTAAAAGAATTTGATAAAAAAGCCTTTTTAAACTACCATTTAAAGGCATTTTTGCCGTTTTCTAGCATCAGCTACTTAGCCCAAGAGCCAAATTTAAAAAGTGGCTTTGGCGGGATAGATGAAATTTATCACCTAAACTGCATACTAAATTGCCTTGATAGCGACATTTCAGTTAGATCACAAGCCCTAAAAGTGATGAATGAAAAAGAGATCGCTAGCTTTAACCTAAATGTAGACTTTTTACTAAGCCTACTAACCACCTTAAATTTGACGCAAAATTCTGATACTTTTAGCGCTTCAAGCGTTGAGATCACGACAAATTTCATGCAAACAAAGTCTAAAAAGCTTCAAGATAACGAAAGCGTTATCAGCCAAAAGATGCTAAGTTCGATGAACAATGTCGCCATTTATTCGAGGTTTATCGTCGCTTCTCTTTGCAGGCCATTTTTCAAAAGTGAGCTAAATTTTGATCAGAGAAAATTTGCAAGGCTAAAAAATGGCTTTTACGAGATAAATGGCGTTATTTACGTGCCACTTCATAAAAAGCCAGCTCTCATTGAAAATCTAATAACCGAGCTTTTAGAACTAAAAGATGTGGATTATAAATTTGATATAAGCGCGATCTTTTACATCAAGCGAGCCATCATCACAAAAAGTGGCTTAGAGCGCGCTATCAGCGAGTTTAAAAAGATATTTTTAAGAAAAAATTCCTACGCAATTTTAAAGTCATTGCTCGATGCGCAAATGATACAAATTTTAATAAAGCCAATGGAACACATCAGCCAGCTAGCTCAGTACGACGGCTATCACGAATTTACGGTCGATGAGCATAGTATTTTAAGTGTAAAATTTCTTGAAAATATAAAAGATAAATTTATAAAAAATCTCTATACCGAGCTTTGCTTGGAGGGCAAGACGATGCTAAAGATCGTGACTTTAATGCACGACGTTGGCAAGGGGCTTGGTAAAGATCATGCAAATATCGGAGCAAATATCTTTAGAGCATACGCAAACAAGCTAAATTTAAGCCAAAAAGCCGTAAATATCGGCGTCATCTTGATAAAATACCACACGCTAATGAGCAACGTCTCAAATAGAGAAGACATTTATTCCCAACGCGTTATATTTGCTTTTATCTCAAAGCTTGGCGACAAGCAGGTTTTAAAACTGCTTTACATCCTTAGCTACTGCGTGATAAATGCCACAAACGAGAGGCTCTATAACGCCTACACAGCAAAGCTTTTAAGGGAACTTTATGAAATTTCTCTTAGTGCATTTAGCGATGAAAATTTACTAGATGAAGCGACAAGGCGCGTAAAAAAAGAGCAGTCTATAAAACGAAATAGCGAGTTTTTGGCGCTTGAGTCAAACTTGCAAGATAAAATTTTTAAAATCACATCAAATCTTGTCTTTATAAAATATAGTGCGAGTGAAATCATAAATTTAAGCAAGGTCGCAGATAGCTTAGATGCGACAGAAATTTTTATAAATAACTCTAAAAATTTAAGCATTCAGATTTATACAAAAAAGAGCCTAAATTTAAGCGCCCTGCTCTATGAATTTGCTAAATTTGACCTAGCATACATGGAAATTTTTGAGCTATTTGAGAAGAAATTTTATATCAGGCTTGATTTTAACCAAAATGTTAAAAAAGAGGAGCTTGAAAATACTAAAAATTTAGCTCTAAAATCCTTAAATAGCGAGGTTTTAAAAGAGCCTTTGAAACCAAATATTAACAAAGATGAGATAAACTTCGAACTAAATCACTCAAAAGATTACGCCAAACTTAGCATTAACGCAAAAGATCAGCGCGGACTAATGGCTTATGTGATGAGTGTTTTTGATAGGCTTCATTTTCAAGTCACGAGTGCTAGAATCCAAACGGTCAAAAATAGAACAAGAAATCTCTTTTTGATCGAGAAAAACGAGCGACTTGAGAGCAAGGGTGATGAGATATTAAATTTATTAATAAGCGAGTAAAAAATGTGTGGAATCGTAGGATACATCGGAAATAAAGAGAAAAAAGAGATCATACTGGGTGGACTTAAAGAGCTAGAATACCGTGGATATGATAGTGCTGGTATGGCTGTAATGAGTGACAACAAGATCGACTTTTTCAAAGCAGTTGGTAAGCTTGAAAATTTAGCCCTAAAAACAAAAGACTTTGCTTCAGAAGGCTTTGGTGTGGCAATAGGTCATACACGCTGGGCAACTCACGGTAAGCCAACTGAGATAAACGCTCACCCACACCTTGGTGAGCACTCATTTGTCGTTCACAACGGCATCATCGAAAACTACAAAGAGCTTAAAGATGAACTCGAAGCAAAAGGTGTGAAATTTGTAAGCCAGACTGATACTGAGGTGATCGTGCACCTTTTTGAAGAAATTTTAAAAGAGAAAAAAGACCCATTTAAAGCTTATGAGGCGACTATCGCAAAGCTAAGAGGTGCATACGCGACACTACTTATCACCAAAACTGCGCCTGATAAGATATTTTTTGCAAAAGACGCCGCTCCTATGGCGATAGGAAAGAGTAATGAAAAAGAGCTATATTTTGCCTCATCTGACGCACCTTTAATTGGCAATGCAACAGAAGTAGCATACTTGGATGATAATAACTACGGCTACGTGAGCCTTGATGAGATCGCTGTTTTTAAAGATGGTAAAAAAGCCAACATAACCTTTAACGCACTTCCAAAAGACAAAAGCTATGCCCAAAAAGAGGGCTATACATTTTTCATGGAGAAAGAAATTTACGAGCAAGGAGCAGTCGTATCTGAAACTATCATGGGCAGGGTTAAAAACCACAAAGTCACTCTTGAAAATTTAGACGATGAATACCTAAAAAGTATCGATGATGTCGTGCTTTGTGCGTGCGGTACGAGCTACCATGCAGCGCTAACCGCAAGTTATCTTTTTGAAAGACTTGCCAAAGTTAGAACAAAGGTCGAAGTGGCAAGTGAATTTAGATACAGAAAGCCTTATCTAAACAAAAACTCGCTCTTCATCGTAATCTCACAAAGTGGTGAGACAGCCGACACTCTTGAAGCGCTTAGGATAGCAAAAGAGGCTGGGCTTAGAACGCTTGCGATTTGCAACGTCGATAACTCATCTATCGTTAGACTAGCTGACAATACGCTTTTAACTCGCGCTGGCATCGAAAAAGGTGTGGCAAGTACAAAGGCATTTGCAACGCAGATCATCGTGCTTTGGATGCTTGTGCTTCAAATGGCATCAGCAAAGGGATCTATCAGCAAAAAAGAGCTTGATCACGAGATCAAAACTCTTCTTCACATTCCACAAATTTTAAATATTAATAACTCTCTTCAAGAGAAGCTTCACCGCCTAAGCAAGCATTATTTACACGGTCATGGCTTCTTCTTTATCGGCAGAGACATCTTTTATCCGCTAGCACTTGAAGGTGCGTTAAAACTTAAAGAAATTTCATATCTTCACGCCGAGGGCTATCCATCAGGCGAGATGAAGCACGGCCCTATCGCGCTTGCAGATGAGAAGCTATTTACGATCGCTTTAATGCCTCAAAATTTACTTTACGAAAAAACAAAGAGCAATGTAGAAGAGCTTGCTGCAAGAGATGCGTACATCCTAGCAATAAGCCCACTTGAGTTTGAGCTAAGCGATGACTACGTAAAAACAAGCGTTCAAGATCATTATATGAGCGAATTTTTTGAGATGATGCTTGTACTTCAGCTACTTGCACTTGAAATTTCTGTTAGACTTGGCAACAACGTCGATATGCCAAGAAATCTCGCAAAAAGCGTGACTGTCGAATAGCTCGTGTGGCTGGCATCTTGCTAGCTACTTAAATTTTTATAAAAATAGTTTTGCATTATGCTACTAAACATAAATCTTATATTAATATTTTTATAATATTTGCTTATATATAATGTTAAAAAACAAACTTAAATATTAAGGATAAAAATGAAGTTAAATTCATCTTTACTAAGCGTAGGCCTTGGAGTTTTACTTTTAAGCGGTTGTGCAACTGGCAATAGCAACGGTGTAACTGGCAGTGCTGCTGGAAGCAATAACAATAATGCTAACACAAAAATAGAAAAATGTAGTAGCACCCTTGGAACACTTGCGTTTTATGAAGACCAAAATTCTGATTGGTATTCATATTTAACACACAACTACAAGCTCACATCAACTATTCCGGTTTTGCGTCTTCTTGCGCAACAAACTGGTTGTTTTGTTATAGTTGAACGTGGCGCTATGATGGATAATATGATGCAAGAGCGTGCACTTGATAGATCAGGCGAACTACGTGGTGGTTCTGGCTTTGGTAAAGGTAAAATGGTAGCAGCTGATTATACTATTCGCCCTGAAATTTTCTTTAGCAACGAAGATACAGGCGGAGCAGGCGCTCTTGTTGAAGCACTTTTTGGTAGTGTAGCAGGTGCTATAGCTGGTGGTTTTTCAACAAAAGAGACGCAGACCACATTGGTTCTTATAGAAAACCGTTCAGGTGTTCAATTAGCAGCAGCTATTGGCTCGGCTTCTAGCACTGACTTCTTTGGTATGGGTGGCGGCGCTGGTGCTTCTCTTGGCGCGGGACTTGGCGTATATTCAAGAACACCTGAGGGAAAAACACTTGTAAATGCTTTCCTTGATTCAATGAATCAATTAGTTATTGCTCTAAAAGACTACAAAGCGCAAAATGTAAAAGGCGGTCTTGGCAAAGGCGGAAGTTTAAAAGTAGGAGATTAATATGAAATTTATAGCCATTTTATTTTGTTCATTAACTTTTTTGCTTGCTATGAGTTATGAAAAAAAAGTTGAAGCTAGACTTTGCAATCTTATAAACCAAAGAGAAATGGCTAAATTTTATGGCGACATAAAAAGTATTGATAGCTTTGATAAAAAAATAGAAAGCTATAAATTTCGTAATGGAATAGAAAAATTCGATGAGGATAGTTGCCGTACAAATGGCTACTATCCTGTTGATCCAAACTATGCGCCATATCCTCCTGAGTACCGTCCATACTATCAAAATAGATATGATAGATTTCAGCGTGGTTACCGTGGAGGCTACTATAACGATGACGACTACGATGATGGTTTTGAGCGTGGATATAGACGTGGTTATAAGGATGCTAGAAGAGATTATAGGTTAGGTAGATAGCTTATCTAGCCTTAACTTTAACTGGCTCTTTTTTAACAAAAAACGACTTCTACAAATAGTAAATCAAAAACAATACATATACCAAATTTTACTGCTATAAATAAGTTCCATACGTTGAGCAAAAAATATAAAATACTACTCTTACCTTTAGAAAATAATGCAAAACTAGTTGACATGGCAACATCCTAATTACACAAAATTTTCTTTCTATAAAAGAATAATAGACACCCTTACAAATAAGCTAGAGCAAGACCATAAAAATTTAAAAGAGCTAACAAGCAATATCAGCAGAGACGATCTTTTAAAGGTGCAAATTAGTGCACTTGAAGATGAAATAATAAGTTCATCTCTCATAGGGGGCGAAAGGCTTAAAAGATCAAGCATTCGCTCATAGATAAAAAAGAGGCTAGATGAAAATTTTGACTGGCTAGCTGATACTCATGCGACTAGACACAGTGTTAATCTAGTCTCGCCAATGTTTGAAGTAAATTTAAACAAAGACTATATGAACCTCGAGCGGCTACATGGCTGGCACAATACCTTGTTTGAATATATCCAAAGCAAAACTTACAAGATAAAACGAGCCAAGTTTAGAGATGATGAGATGAGCGTCGTCTCAGGCTCTCCAGAAAATGTGCAAATCCACTATGAAGCCTTGCCAGTAGAGGTATAGAAGATGAGATGAGAACTTTTAAAATTTTATCAACAAAAGCCTTGAAAACGCATATCTAAAAAGTTTTATTGCACATCTTTAGTTTTTTATCCATCCTTATGATGACGGTAATGGACGCATAACAAGGGCTTTGACACACTACTTTTTAAGAGAAGATGGTGTTAAGCCATTTTCTATCTCTAGCATTATTTAAGCAAATAGAAAAAATTATTATGAAATTTTAGAGCAGATAACAAAGCTTGGAAATAATTTAAATTTTGATTTCACAGAGTGGATAATGTAGCACACCTACAAGCGGTAAATAGCGCTATAAACAAGCTATAAGCTTACTAAAAATATAAAATTTCTATCGTAATTTAAGAGTCAAAGCCATTAAAATTTATCTTTACCTAGTATCGTTGTCAGCTGTTCTTTGATTCTATCATCAAATTCACTAACGCTTATGACACCCCTACTTTCGCACATCTTAGCATCATTAACATCACAGTAGTCACTAAGTGCGTTTTTGTATCCGCCCCTTATGCAAGCCTCTCTGTCTTCTAAAAATCCAGCCCCACCAAGGATAAGCACGCCAAGATCAAAACCTATCTTAAATTTCGCACTCGCTGAGCTTTTAACCCAGCTTAAAAATATCTCATCGTATCTTAATCCAAGTGCTCCAACGCCATCTGGCACGACTAAGATATCCACACCATAAAGGCTCTCTGCATAAATTTCTGGATGAAGCCTGACGCCAAATTCATCGACAACCTCAGGCTTTAGTGCGTAGGTCTTGATATTAAAATCCTCAAATTTATGTAAAAAATCATAAATTTTGGCAAAGCTTAGTAGATTTAGCTTGTCAAACATCAAAATGCCAACTTTCATGCTAGCTCCTTTTAGTGAAGTGCCTCATTTAGCTTGATCGCCCTTTTGCTCGCACTTGCAGTGATCTGGCCTGTTTGGCTATTTTGTCTAAAATGAAGTCCGTTTAGCCCGCCAAGCTCAAGCGCTTTGTAAATTTCAGCTTCAAATTTAAACTCTGGATTTAGCTTAGCTAACTTTTCGCGCTCGCTAGCTGATATATAGACCTTTGTGCCCTCAAGCACTGCTATGCCAGCATCCACGATGCAGTTATCGCCAAGAGGCACGCCCGTAACTGAGTTTGCCCCAAGCAAGCAGTGTTTGCCGATGCTTACAGGGTTGCCGTTTGTGCCACTTAGCACGCCAAGTATGCTAGCTCCGCCACCTACGTCACTACCCTCGCCAACTACGACAGAGCTGCTGACTCTGCCTTCAACCATCACCCCACCGATTGTACCTGCATTAAAGTTGATGTAAGCAGCACCAGGCATAACGACTGTGCCAGGATGCACGGCAGCGCCCATGCGAACCTTGGCTGAGTCCAAAATTCTCGTATTATCAGCTGGGATGATATGGCTTAAAAATCTTGGGAATTTATCCACGCTCACGATCGCTGGATATTCGCCAAACATCTTTAGAGAAATTTCATTTTCTCTTAGCCATTCAAGCTCAATTGGCGTATTTTGGCTAGTCCATGCAACATTTGGTAACGCACCAAAGGCTCCATCAAGTACAATCGTCCTAGGTGCGACCTTACCAAGCGATATCAAGTAAAGCTTGAGATATACGGCCTCCACGCTAAGTGGTTTTGCATCATCAAACAAAAACACAAGCTTAAATTTATTCTCATTTAGTTCAAGATCGTCATCAAATGCCATTTTTACGGCATGCAAATTTTGTACATTTTTATGAGAGCTTATCTCTTTTTCAAAGACACTAAAGAGCTTGCTAGCTTTTTTCACCACTTTTGGCGTAAGATCAGCTATAAATTCAGAGCCATTAAAATCAACTTTAACATCACATTTTTGCAAAGCATAAATATAAGCAGCCGCGCTTAAAAAGCTCTCTTTGTAATTTACAACAGCAAAAGTCGCTTGCAAAATTTTATCTGTATTTTTTTGTCCACGATCGACTCTTGCGATACCAAAAGCAAGCGGATCTTTATAGCCATCTTTTTTTCTAAATTCTTCAAAAAATTCCTTAAATTCATTTGCATCTTTAAACTCTTTAGACATCTATTCTCCTTTAAATTTTTTCTTAGTCTAGCCAAAAATGGCTAAAAATTTTATGATTTTAAGTCCATTAAGATTTTTAAATATTTTTATATTTTTAATAATGATTAATCTTATCATAAAGTAAATTGCAATAAGATTTTGCAAATTTAAAGAAGGGGTTTAAATGTCAAATTTAGTAACAAAACCTAGATTTGCTCTGGCTGCGTTAATCGGCCTTATCGCTGGTGTTGTCTCAGCCTTTGTCAAATGGGGAGCGGAATTCCCACTTCCTCCAAGAAGTCCGATGGATATGTTTAACGCTGCTTGCGGGCCAGAGAGTGCCATTAGAGCAGCCGATGCGATCGATTGCTCTAGAAATTTCTTAAATCCGCCTTATGTATTTTTAAGAGATTATTTGGGAGTGGCCGATCCAAATGCCGCTATTTACGAGTTTGCAGGGCATGCTTTTAACTACGTAATGATGACGCATATATTATTTTCGATCGTTTTTGCGGTTGCTTATTGTGTTTTGGCTGAGAAATTTCCAAAGATTACAATATGGCAAGGCTTACTAGTTGGCGTTATCGTAAATATCGCTGTCCACGTGATCACATTGCCTATTTTGGGGCTTACTCCACCACTTTGGACACTTCCTTGGTACGAGCATGTATCTGAATTTGTCGGCCACATGATATGGTTCTGGTCGATAGAGATCATCCGTCACGACTTAAGAGCTAGGATCACAAAAGAAAAAGATCCAAGTGATTATTGCTGCTGCAACGCATAAATGCAAATTTTTGCTGTTTTGGACCAAAAACCTAAAACAGCAACTAAATTTATCTCACCATTTAAAAGCAAAATTTATCCGCGATTAGCACTCTTGACTAAGCTCTAAATTTTCTAAACGAAGTGGCTTTTCACCTTCAAAAACCACCCCAATACCGAAAGGTTCGCAAATATCAAGCGCACCCTCAGCAAATCTCATCAGCCACTGCCTATCTTGCGCATAAAAGGTGCACTGTGGGGACTCAAACGGCAGATCGCAAACTGGCACATCAAGCGCTCTAAGCTCGTCCTTGCTCAAAAGGCACCCTCGCCTAAGCTCATCTTGTAAAAATGTAAGCGCCTCTTTTATGTACCAGTTAATATCCTGGCCGATACTCTGCACAAGCAAAATCGTCTCATTATCCACGTCTGCCCCATCTGTGCTAACAAGGCAAAATGGCACCTGTCCAAAAATTTCGCTTTTTAGCTCCGTCTCCGCGTACCAAATAAAGCCCTCATCTGTTGCAACTTTTTCAAGCTTGCCAAATTTTAAAGTCATTTTTTATTCTCATTTTTGTGGTTTTGCTACTCTTACGAAAAAGAGCGAAATTTAAGCAGATTTGTAGTGAGCTAAAATTTATCATCTAAAATAGAGATAGCTTGTAAATTTGCCCTTTTAGCATAAAGCAAAAGCTAAATTTACAAGCAAATTTTTAGTTTTTCTCGCTATTTAGAAGCAAAATTTCTCATCAGTGTCATTTTGCTTGCGCATAGCTTTAAAGTTAGCAAGATTATCTTTATCTAAAAAGTAATCTTTCTCTTTTTTATTGCGGGCCTCTAGCTTTTCTATGCCTTTTATAAGGGCTGCCTTTCTATCTTCGTGAGGCGAGCTAAATTCTGGCGAGAACATCGCTTCATAGGCATTTTTCTTAGTCCATTCAAGCGCTTTATCAGCGATCTCTTGTTGCTTTTTGATATCGCAAAATGCATAAGGATTGACCACGTCGCCAACAAGCTTCATAAACGCCCCTATCGCAGCCACCACGTCAGTAAATTTCTCGCCCTCCATGTCTATAACGCCTCTTAGCAAGATCGCGCGGTTTTTTGCCGCATAAAACCAAAATACCGCATCATCGCGAAGTCCAAGATCGTATGCGCGAGCTGAAAGAACAAAAAGAGTTATCGGAGAGACCATTTGTGGGGCGTCTTGCACGATCTTTTCAGCCTTTTTAAAGTCCTCTTCTTTGCCACTTTTTAAAAGCTCATCTATCTTATCATAGACCTTTACGTACTCCACCTTGCCAGCATTTGCTGAGTAGTATGGCGTGACGTAGATGTCGATACTTCTTACTTTGCCATCATTTGCAAAGCCACATACCGCTCCAAAAAGTAGCGCCGTAAGCAGTGATAAAATTTTCATTTTAGCTCCTTGGCTTAAAATTTTTATTATTTTAACTAAAAGCAGTTGAAAAGATTAGGATAAATTTAAGAAAAAGTCCGCAAATTTAAAGCAGACTTTGAATATTAGTTTTTAAAACTATGGATAGGTGCTGGAATTTGTCCGCCACGAGCGATGAAGTCGGCACTTGAGGCTTTGTTTATCTTCATCACAGGCGCTCTTCCTAAAAGGCCGCCAAACTCGATCATATCGCCCTCACGTCCAAGAGGTATGATACGAACGGCCGTTGTTTTTTGATTTATAACGCCGATAGCCGCCTCATCAGCTATCATCGCAGCTATACTCTCACTTGGCGTATCCGCAGGTATGGCGATCATATCAAGACCAACCGAGCATATCGCCGTCATCGCTTCAAGCTTTTCTAAATTTAGCGATCCCGCGCGCACCGCCGCTATCATACCCTCATCCTCAGAAACTGGTATAAATGCACCGCTTAAGCCGCCCACTTGATTGCACGCCATGACGCCACCTTTTTTTACTGCGTCATTTAGCAAAGCAAGTGCCGCAGTCGTGCCATGCGTACCAACAGCCTCAAGCCCCATCTCCTCAAGCACACGAGCGACCGAGTCGCCCACAGCAGGCGTCGGAGCAAGAGAGAGATCGACGATACCAAATTTAACCCCAAGGCGCTCACTCGCCATCTGGCCAACTAGCTGGCCGATACGCGTGATCTTAAATGCCGTCTTTTTCACAGTCTCAGCTACCACGTCAAAGCTCTCGCCACGCACCTTTTCAAGGGCTCTTTTTACCACACCTGGGCCAGAAACGCCGACATTTATCACCACATCAGCCTCGCCCACGCCGTGAAATGCACCAGCCATGAAAGGATTATCTTCGACTGCGTTTGCAAAAACGACAAGCTTCGCACAGCCCATCTCTGAAGCTGCTGCTGTCTCTTTTATAATGCGCCCCATATCACGCACTGCGCTCATATTTATGCCAGTTTTCGTTGAGCCGACATTAACACTTGCGCATACTTTTGAAGTCTGAGAAAGTGCTTGCGGGATAGAATTTATCAAAATTTCATCGCCCTTTTGATAGCCCTTTTGAACTAAAGCTGAAAAACCACCTATAAAATCAATACCAACCTCAATAGCCGCCCTATCAAGCGTCTTTGCGATCATCACGTAGTCTTTTGCGTCCGTTGCGGCGCCGATTATCGAGATAGGCGTCACGCTCACTCTTTTATTGACGATTGGTATGCCTAGCTCAGCAGAAATTTCGTTGCCCACTTTGACTAGGTCTTTGGCTTTAGTGGTGATTTTTGCGTAAATTTTGTCGCAAGCTTTGTTGATGTCAGAGTCGATGCAGTCAAGCAAACTAATACCCATCGTGATCGTTCTGATGTCAAAATTTTGCTCTTCGATCATTGAGATCGTTTCGGTTACGTTTTTGATGTCCATTGTTTTTCCTTAGATTGTATGCATCGCATCAAAGATAGCAGAACTTTGGATATTTATCTTTACTTTTAGGCTCTCTCCAAGCTCGTTAAGCTCTGCTCTTAAGGCCGTAAAGTCTTTATTTTCATCACTTGAAACCACTGCCATCATCGTAAAAAACTCATCTAAAATAGTCTGTGAGATATCATCTATGTTTAGTCCTAGTTCGCTAAGCTTTGCTGAGACGCCAGCAACGATGCCGACTCTATCTTTTCCGACTACAGTTACGATCGCTTTCATCTTTTCTCCTGTTAAATTTCTTTTAAAAGCTAAATTTGCACGTACTTTTATTTTATACGTACAAATTTATAGATCAAATCTCCTAATTTAGAGATTACTTCGAGCAAGCACTCTTGCCGTCATTTACTGGCTGGATAGCAGAATTATCAGCTCCACCACCATTATTTATATTTTCTATTATCTCCCAAAGTCTAGCAGCTGCGCTCTCATAGCGTTTTGCTGTGACTGAGTTTGGCTCATAAAAGCTCACTGGCTTGCCACTATCACCACCCACACGCACAGCCGGCTCGATAGGGATCTCGGCTAACACTTCGGTACTATAGGCTTTTGCTACCTCCTCGGTCGTGCCTTTGCCGAATATATCATACTCCTTGCCGCTTTCAGGGCAGATAAATCCACTCATATTTTCTATGACGCCAGCGATTGGGATGTGAAGTTTCTCAAACATATCAAGCGCACGTTTGCTATCGTCAAGCGCTACCACTTGTGGCGTTGTGACGCAGACACCTGCCGTTACTGGCACGCTTTGAGCTAGAGTTAGCTGCGCGTCGCCCGTTCCTGGAGGCATATCAAGAAACAAGACATCAAGCTCGCTCCAAAGCACGTCTTTTAGTAGCTGCTCGATCGCTTTCATAATCATCGAGCCACGCCAGATAAGGCTCATGCCCTCTTCCATCAAAACGCCCATACTCATCATCTCAACTCCGTGGCTAAGTATCGGCTTTAGCTTGTTGCCAACGACTTGTGGCTGGGTATTTACTTCGCCAAGCATTCTTGGGATATTTGGTCCGTAGATGTCAGCGTCTAAAATTCCCACTTTTTTGCCTAGTTTTGCCATTGAGATGGCTAAATTTAGAGTCGTAGTTGATTTACCAACGCCGCCTTTGCCTGAGCTTACCATTACAAAATTTTTAACTTGTGGTGCGATGTTTTTGCCACTTTGAGTGTTACTTTTTTCTTCAGGAATCTTTGGCTGGATCAAATTTAGCACATACTCATTTGAGCCCATGACACGTTTGATGTCCGTTTTTAGCTCATTTGCCACTTCTGGGCTTGAGCTAACTATCTCGACTTCGATTAAAATTTTATCGCCGATTTCTACATTTTTTACAAAGCCAAAGCTAACTATATCTTTTTCAAAACCAGGATATATAACACCTTTTAGTCTATTTAAGACATCTTCTTTATTTAACATTTTTCTCCTTTTTCTAGATCTTTTGAAATTTTATATGCACAAAATTTTGGTCCGCACATCGAACAAAAATGAGCGCTCTTAAACGCATCTTCTGGCAAGCTCTCATCGTGAAGTTCTCTAGCCTTTTTTGGATCAAAGCTTAGCTCAAACTGCTTGTTCCAGTCAAACGCATATCTAGCATCACTCATCTCGTGATCCTTTTCAATCGCTCCTACCTTACCAAGTGCGACGTCAGCGGCGTGAGCTGCTATCTTGTGAGCTACGATGCCCTCTCTTACGTCATTTTCGTTTGGCAAGCCAAGGTGCTCTTTTTGCGTCACGTAACAAAGCATGCTAGCGCCGTGATATGCTGCCATCGTGCCACCGATCGCCGAGGTGATGTGATCATATCCTGCACCGATGTCTGAGACAAGCGGTCCAAGCACGTAAAATGGAGCATCATGGCAGAGCTCTTGTTCGATTTTCATATTATACTCAATTTGATTTAATGGCACATGACCAGGGCCCTCTATCATCACCTGCACATCTTTTTCCCACGCCCTAAGCGTAAGCTCTCCAAGCACCTTTAGCTCACTAAGCTGTGCCTCGTCTGTTGCGTCATAAAGGCAACCTGGGCGAAGTCCGTCGCCAAGCGAGAGTGAGACGTCGTATTTTGCGCAAATTTCTAAAATTTGATCAAAAATTTCATAAAATGGATTTTGTCTATTTAACTTTGACATGTAGCTTGCGCTTAAACTGCCACCGCGGCTTACTATGCCCATTTTACGCTTTTTAACAAGTGGCAAAAACTCACGCAAAAAGCCAGCGTGTATCGTAAAGTAACTAACTCCTTGCTTTGCTTGCTTTTCAAGTATCTCTAAAATGAGCTCATTTGTGATATTTGTAACCTCTTTTGCCTCTTTTAAAATTTCATACATAGGCACTGTGCCAATTGGTACACTTGAATGCTCGATGATCGCACTTCTAATAGCGTCTAGATCGCCATCGGTGCTTAGATCCATAACCGTATCGGCGCCAAATTCCAGGCAAATTTCAAGCTTTCTAAGCTCAGCGCAAATGTCGCTACTTAAGCTTGAATTGCCAATATTTGCATTGACCTTTGTCTTTAGCTTTCTGCCTATGCCCATTGGCTTTAAATTTTTATGATTTATATTTGCTGGGATGATGATGCTACCTTTTGCAACACCATCCATCACTAAATTTTCACTAAGCTCTTCGATCTTTGCCACATAGCTCATCTCTTGCGTTATCTCGCCGCGCCTAGCATAATACATCTGCGTCTTATCTCTCATATAAGGCCTTTTTTGATTTTTAAAAACCTCATTTTAGTCCTTTTTTGATTTAAACTAACTAAATAAGCTTTTAAAAATTTACTTTTTTAAAAAGAAATTTTGAAGTTTTGAGATGTATAATTCTGTAACAATTTTCAAAGGAGTTATCTTGCTTGATATATCACTTATAATGCTTGGAGCAGGAAATTCTAGCCGTTTTGAGCTACCAGTAAAGAAGCAATGGCTTCGAATAGGAAGCGATCCACTTTGGCTATTTGCCACTAAAAATTTGAGTAACTTTTACACATTTAAAGAGATCATTGTCGTTAGTAAAGAGTGCAAATATATGTCAAAATTTGCTCCAAATTATAAATTTGTTGATGGCGGCGAAACTAGACAAGATAGCCTAAAAAACGCGCTTGAGCTAGTAAGTAGCGAATTTGTCTTAGTTAGCGACATCGCTCGCCCTTGCATTTCAAGCGAGCTTTTTCACAAAATTATAGAGGCAGCCGCTCAGGCTGATTGTGTAGTTCCAGCGCTAAAGATCGCAGACACTGCTTATCTTGGCGAAAATGTGGTTGATAGAGATAAGGTAAAGCTTATCCAAACACCACAACTCTCTCGTACAGCACTTCTTAAAAAAGCTCTTAACAGCGGTGAAATTTACACAGATGATAGCTCGGCTATGAGAGCCATTGGCGCAAGCGTATGGCAAATTTTAGGCGATGAGATGGCTAGAAAGATCACTTTTAAAGAGGATCTTGCCAAAATTTCAGCCCTAAAAGCACCAGAAAATGAGCTCTTTGTAGGAAACGGCTTTGATGTGCATGAGTTTGAAAAGGGTAGACCGCTTGTGCTTTGTGGCGAGAAGATCGACTATGAGTTTGGGCTAAAGGCTCACAGCGACGGCGACGTGGCACTTCATGCACTAACTGACGCTATCTTGGGGGCTGCTGGGCTTGGCGACATAGGCGAGCTTTTCCCTGATACGGATGCTAAATTTAAAGATATTAGCTCCATTTACTTGCTAGAGGAAGCTTACAAAAGGGTGCAAAGCGTGGGCTTTGTGCTAACAAACGCTGATATCACGATAATGGCGCAAAAGCCAAAACTTTCAAGGCTAAAATCAAAAATGGAGGCAAACATCGCGCAGGCTCTAAATTTAAGCCAAAGCCGCATAAATGTAAAGGCGACGACTACTGAAGGGCTTGGCTTTGTTGGCAGATGCGAAGGGATCGCCGTAATGGCAAGTGCAAGCCTTAAATTTTACAACTGGAAGCAAATATGAAAATTTTAATAGTAGAAAATGAAATTTACCTAGCTGGCTCGATGGCTAGTAAACTAGCTGATTTTGGCTACGACTGCGAGATCGCTAAAAGCGTAAAAGAGGCTTTAAAATTTGAAAATTTTGATGTAGTGTTACTTTCTACCACACTTCCAGGACAGGACTTCTACCCAGTCATAGAAAAATTTAAAAGCTCTATCATCATTTTACTAATCGCTTATATCAATAGCGACACTGTGCTAAAGCCGATTCAGGCAGGTGCGGTTGATTACATCCAAAAGCCATTTATGATAGAAGAGCTAGTTAGAAAGATAAAGCATTTTGAGGAATTTAGAAATTTCAAAAACGAGATCAAAAACTATGAAAGCTACGTAAATTACGCTTTAAAAGAGTACGAAATTTCTAGTTTTGAAGCAAAAAAGATAAAATTTCCACTGCTTTTAAAATCAAGCAAAAGCGGATACAGCGATAAATTTATATTTAGCTATGTAAAAGCTTGCAAATTACCATTTTTATTTTTAGGCAAAGCCTGTTTCTCTGAGCTTGAAAAGGCACTAGCTAAAAATAGTGACGAGCTAATCTATATGACAAATTTAGAGGAGCTAAAACAAGAAGAAAAAGAGAAAATTTTAGAAATTTGCAAAAAGAAAAAGGTTGCGATATCAACTAGCGATTTTGCACAAAAAGCACCATTTGACGAGCTTGAACTTTCAGGACGCGATAAAAATTTCAATATCGATGAGATCGTTACGATCGATGAATATATAAAGTACATAATCGTTAATTATCAAGATAAATTTCCTGATACAGAACTTAGCAAAAAGCTTGGAATTTCTAGAAAATCACTTTGGGAAAAGAGAAAGAAATATGACGTCAGCAAGAAAAAATAGTGAAATTTCTATAAATACCGAAGTTTTTGGTGCTTTGGAGCTAATAAAAAACAAGATTCTCTCAGATTACGACTCGCTGATGGATGATGAACAGATAAAAGAGGTGAGTAAGAAAGGCTATTTTAATGGCGAGCCGATGCCGTATTCTTTTGGATTTGCTCCATTTGGTGAGCTAAATCAAAATATTGCCAGCAAGCTTACTCCTGGGCAAAGGGTAAATCTAAGTCTTGATGATAAGATCGTTGGACACATCAATGTTGCCAAGGTCTTTAAATTTGACGAGAGTATGAGAGCTAAGAATATATTTTTAGCAAATGAAGCCAGCAATGATAAAGAGCTAAATTTGGGCAAATACGGCATTAGTGGTGAATTTGAGCTTTATGATGAAAGTATACAAATAAGCAAAAATGCACTAAATGATCTAATAAAAGAAGATGGCGCTAAAAAGATAACGGCAGTTTTTTTAACGGCTGATCCATTTAATAGAGCTCACGAGCGCCTTGTTAGAATGACTATCGATAAGGCTGATTTAGTAATCATTTTTTTAATACGAACACGCGAAGAAAAGCACGTTGATTACGAGATTAGAAAGCAAGTGCTAGACTATTTTATACAAAATTATTTGCCAACAAAAAAAGTCTTTGTCTTTGCTCTAAAAAATACGACTCTTTTTAGCTCACATGCAAACCCAACACTTGAGTGCATCGCTGCTTCAAGATTTGGGGCAAATAAGCTAGTCATCGGACAAAACCACTCAGGGATTGGAATGTTTTTTGATCACAATGAAGCTCATACGATTCTTGATATTTATAAAAATGACTTAAATTTAGAGGTAATCGTGCTGCCAGAGCTAGTTTATTGCAATAAATGCAAGACATTAGTTAGCACCAAAAGTTGCCCGCACGGACAACATCATCAGATCAAATATCATCCAGATGTTATCAAGGAGCTGCTATTTAACGGCATTATGCCACCAGCCATTCTTGTGAGGCCAGAAATTTCTGCAATAGTTTTAAGCAAGCTCTTTACAAATCGTTTCAAAGACGTACAGAAGCTTTGTGATGATCTTTTTGTAAATTCAGGATTACTTGAAAACAAAACTGACCGTGACTTTTACGAAGAGCTTATGAAGCTTTATCAAACATCATCGATGACTTAAGGAAATTTATGCAAAAACTATTTTTAACTTTTTTTGGATTTGGACTTTTGCCAAAAGCGCCTGGCACTTGGGGCTCTATCGCTGGCGCTGTGGTAGCTTATTTTGTGCTTTATTTTTTATCATCAACCACGCTTTTTCTAGCTAGTATTTTGCTATTTTTGGTAAGCATTAGCGTTATAGATGATTTTGAAAAAAAGGTAAATTCTCACGATGAAAGTTTTATCGTTATAGACGAAGTTGCTGGAGTTTGGCTTGCTATTGCCATTAGCGGAGCTACGATCTCTCAACTCATACTCTCGCTTGTGCTTTTTAGAGTGCTTGATATTAAAAAGCCTTCGATAATAGGCAGGATCGACCGCAATGTAAAAGGTGGCCTTGGCGTAATGGGCGATGATATGGTGGCTGGCTTTTTTGCTGGAATAATTAGCGCAATAATATACGGAGCTACTATAAAATTTGGCATAACTTTGCCGTAAAAATATAGATTTTTGGCAAAGTTATATAGGCTTAAATATCTTTTATATAAATTTTAAGCAAGTCCTAGCTCATTTAAAACAGAACTTAGATTAACCGAGCTACTACTCTTACTATTAAGATTTTTTTGCTTCTCTAGTAGAGCCTGATTGGCAAGTGCTACATTTAGCTCTTTGCGATAATCGCTCAAAATTTTATCCATTATCTTAAGCAGCTCATTCTTTTGATCCTGTGTTTTTGCGGGATCATCTATACCTAGAAGTTCTGTTAGCTCCTTTTTCTTTTGGGCTATTTTCTCTTCTATCTTATTAGAATTTAGCTCGCTTATAAAACCAACTGCGCCGATTTCAGTAAGCCTTTTTTTAAACTGTTCAACTTTATCTGAAATTTTTGCATCGCTTGCGATCTTATCCATAGCAAGGCTTAAAATTTCATCAAAACTATTTTTTTTATCTTTAGTTTTGCTTGAGCCTGATTGCAATAAATAATCGATTATGTCATTATTTTGTACTTTCATATATCTCCTTTTACTGTATTGAGATATATTTTATAAGCAAGATTTATTCCTAAAAATTAATCTCTTTGGCTGTTTTTACTTTTTGTAAGATAAAATTAGCAAACTCATCACTAAAATTTGGGCACCAAACAACCTTGTAGAAGCTAAAATTTAGCTCTTTTGCGATCTTTGCATACTCAATAACTAGCTCAAAAATGGTCTCAGAGTTATCAATACAAAAAGAGAGTGGATAGATAAGAGCCTTTTTACTTTTACACTTTGCCAAAATTTCATTTAGTGAGGGCTCTAGCCATTTTACAGGCCCAAGACGCGATTGGTAGGCTAAATTTATCTCTTTGAAGTTTAATCCGCTATCTTTTATCATTTTGCTTAAAATTTGCACATGCTCATTTATATGCTTTTCGTAGACATCACCTTTATCGATAATTTTTTGAGGTAACGAATGAGCCGAAAAGATAAGCTCCACATCGCCTACATCTATATTATTTATAGCTTCATTTATGTGCGAGATTATGATTTTATTATAAATTTCATCATCGTAAAATGGCCCACAAAGCAAAATTTTAGCCTTTATCTCTAGCTCATCTTTTGCTTTTTTAAAATCATCTAAACTCGAAGTTATTGTAGTTTGTGAATGATGAGGATAAAGTGGCAAAAGCACTATCTCATCAAAATTTTCGTATTTTTTAAGCACATCTTTTGCAAATGGTGAAGTATAGTTCATCGCAAAATCAACTGCATCAAACTCATTTTGTAAGCTTAAAATTTTATCGCAAAGCTTAGCCGTAAGCTCGCAAATAGGTGATCTGCCACCTATTTGTTCGTAGTTATGCTTAGCCGTTTTTAGCCTACCTTTTGTGATCATAAAAGCTACAAATTTTCTTAAAAATTTATTCTTTATACCCAAAATATAAGGGTCATTAAACATATTTTTTAAAAAAATTTCTACATCAGCAAGGCTATTTGCCCCACCCATATTTAAAAGCAAAAGTGCCTTTTTCATCAAAACAACTCCTTAATTTTTATCGCATCATCAATGCTTGAAAGCTCGCTACTTTCGCCGCTTTGACAAAGATCATAAAAGGCATCATATTGGGCTTTTATTTCATTGTTTAAAGGATCGGTTTTTAAATTCATCTGACCATTTTCATTAACCCTATGAAGCTTATAATCAATAAGATCGCCAAAATAAACACCTTCTTTGGCATTTACTTCTATTTTAAAACGCTCTAAAGATCCACAAAAAGAATCAGTAATACTCACCAAAATTTGATTTTTCATTTTAATGTTTATTCCAACATTGTCGCATATTTTGGTATTTGTTTTATTTGCCTGAGTATAAAAAAAGCTACAAATTTCACTATCTACTAAATTTTTCGCAAGGTCTATATCGCAAAGTGAAAGCTCATTTATAATATTTCCCTCACAAAGTGGTCTAAAATGCGCAATTGAAATGCTATAAATTTCTTCTTCTTTTAAAAGTGCCTTTTTTAATGAAACGATAGTTGGGTTAAAGCGCTCATCTACGCCAGTACAAACTCTTACTTTATTTACCACTGAAGCATATTTTATCTCTTTTAGCTCGCTCACGTTTTTAAATATCGGTCTTGAAATCAAGATATTTTGGCAATATTTTGCACACTGACAAAAGGCCTCTACAATCTCATGTTGAGGCAAACAAAGCACGACAGCTTGTGGCTGGGCTACTTCTATAAATTTCTTAAACTCATCAAAAAACGGAGCTCTGCAAGCATCATCTCTATTTTCTTTATCAAAAACTCCACAAACTTCAAATTTGTCAGAACGCCTTAGCTCCATATAGTGCCGCTTGCCAGCTAGATTGTATCCAACAATGCCAATTTTGAGTTTCACTAAAGACCTTTTAGTTATAAATTTTTAGGCTATTTTAATTGCAAATCGCTTTTAAACAAATAAATTTATAAAATATATTAAGCAAAAATTAATTTTGTATTTTTTTATAAATTTACAAACGATTTTTAGCTAAAATCGAGCAAATTTTAAAACTAACGAGGATAAAAATGCAAAATTTAGATATAAGAAAGGCGTATCTTGATTTTTTTAAATCAAAAGGTCACGAAGTCGTAGCTTCTGCACCACTCGTGCCAAATGATGCAACGCTACTTTTCACAAACGCTGGTATGGTGCCATTTAAGAGTATTTTCACAGGCGAAGTGCCACGCCCAACACCACCTATTCGCACTAGCTGTCAGACCTGCATAAGAGCTGGCGGTAAGCATAACGATCTTGATAACGTCGGCTACACAGCACGCCACCACACGTTTTTTGAGATGCTAGGAAATTTTAGCTTTGGCGAATACTTCAAAAAAGAGGCGATCTCTTATGCTTGGGAATTTGTAACGGAAGTACTAAAACTACCAAAAGACAAACTTTATGTAACCGTTCACGAAAGCGACGATGAAGCATTTGAAATTTGGAGTACTCACATCGCAAAAGAGAGAATTTACCGCTTTGGCGATCATGATAACTTCTGGCAGATGGGCGATACTGGACCATGCGGCCCTTGTAGCGAAATTTTTTACGATCAAGGCGCTGAGCACTTTAACACGCCTGAGGACTACATGGGCGGCGATGGCGATAGATTTTTAGAGATTTGGAACCTTGTTTTCATGCAGTATGAAAGAAGCGCTGATGGCAAGTTAAGCCCGCTACCAAAGCCAAGCATCGATACTGGCATGGGACTTGAGCGCGTTACTGCTATCTTGCAAGGTAAATTTAGCAACTACGACAGCACACTTTTTATGCCACTAATTAGCGAAGTAGCAAAGCTTTGTGGCAAGCCATACGTCTATGAAAGTGGCGCTAGCTACCGCGTCATAAGCGATCACATCCGTTCAGTCACATTTTTGCTAGCTCAGGGTACGACATTTGACAAAGAAGGCCGTGGCTACGTGCTTCGCCGTATCTTACGCCGTGCGATCCGCCATGGATACTTACTAGGCATAAAAGAGCCATTTATGTATAAGCTTGTTGATAAAGTTTGCGAGCTAATGGGCGAGCACTACACCTATTTAAATGAGAAAAAAGCGGCTGTAAAAGAGCAGATAAAGCTTGAAGAAGAGAGATTTCTAGCGACTATTGCAAGCGGTTTAGAGCTATTTGAGAGCGAGCTTAAAAATACAAAAGAAATTTTTAGCGGAGAGGCTGCGTTTAAGCTTTATGACACATTTGGTTTTCCACTTGATCTAACAGCTGATATGCTTAGAGAAAAGGGCTTAAAGGTCGATGAAGCAAGGTTTGATGAGCTTATGAGCGAGCAAAAAGCACGTGCAAAAGCTGCTTGGAAAGGCAGTGGCGACAAGAGTGCGAAGGGCGATTTTAAAGAGCTACTTGAGAAATTTGGTGAGAATAAATTTGTAGGCTACGAAGAGCTTAAGAGTAAAAGTAAAATTTTAGCCCTGCTTGATGAAGAATTTAAAAATGTAGATAGCTTAGATGCTGGCAAAGAGGGCTGGGTGATGTTTGATGTCACTCCATTTTACGCTCAAAGTGGCGGTCAGTGCGGCGATAGCGGTAAGATAGTAGGCAAAGCAAATGTGATTGATACGCAAAAATTTCATGGGCTAAATTTATCTTTGGTAAAAACTAGCGCAGCGCTAAAAGTTGGCGATGAAGTAGAGCTTGAAGTTGGCAGTGATAGAGCAGAAACTGCACGTCACCACAGCGCCACACACTTGCTTCATGCAGCCCTTAGAAACGTGCTTGGCACGCATATCGCTCAAGCTGGCTCAAGTGTAGAAGCAGATAGGCTAAGGTTTGACTTCTCTCATCCAAAAGCACTTACTAGCGAAGAAATTTCAAAGGTTGAAAATTTAGTAAATGAGTGGATACTAAATGGTGCTAACTCAAAAACAGAACTTATGAAACTTGAAGATGCTAAAAATAGTGGAGCTATCGCACTATTTAATGAAAAATACGCTGATAATGTAAGAGTCGTTAGCTTTGGCGACGTCAGCAAAGAGCTTTGCGGTGGTACACACGTTAAAAATATAGACGAGATCGGATCGTTTTTCATCACAAAAGAGAGCGGCGTAAGTGCTGGCGTTAGGCGTATCGAGGCTGTTTGCTCAAGGGCTGCGCTAAATTTAGCAAAATCATTTAGAGCTGAGATTGATGAGCTAAAAGATGAGCTAAAGAGTGCCGAGCCACTAAATGCGGTCAAAAAGCTAAAAAATGAATTAAGAGTTTTAAAAGATAAACTAAAAAATGCTAAAAATTCTCATGAGCTAGTCTATTTAGACATAAATAAAACCAAGCTTTGCGTCACAAGCGTAGATGGTGGAGATATAAAAACCTTGATAGATGAGTTTAAAAATGAGCATGAAAGTGCTGCTATTTTGCTAATCCAAGCCGATGAGAGTGGCAAAATTTCTCTTGCAGCTGGAGTCAAAAATGCTCCTTTAAAGGCAGGTGCTTGGGTAAAATTTACAGCACAAATCCTAGGTGGCAATGGCGGTGGTAAAGATGACTTTGCAACAGCCGGTGGCAAAGATGCATCGATGATAGAAGATGCGATAAAAGACTCACTTGAGTACGCAAGGCAAGCCTTAGAAAAATGAGTCATTACGATATAGCTTTTATAAAATTTGACCAAGTAGTACTATTTTTGCATGTATGCTTTGTAGCTCTTTTTGTGGGGCTACAAGCCGGTCTTGTGCTTGTTGGAAGCTACTTTATAAAAAATAAATTTGAAGACAAGGAACGCTATCACATCTTACTTCACATTATAAGACGCTTTGGCATTGCGATTTTCATACTAATCCTTTGCGTGATAGCGACAAGTGTGGTTATAATTTTTGGATTTTATGATGCAAATTTGACAAATCCTATGGCAAGTGCAATGGTAGCAACAAAATGCGCAATAGAACTATTTTTACTATTAAATTTAAGCTATATATTTTATAGATACAAAAAGGCCTTAAAAGCACTAAGATCGCATGAAATGATCGAGCTAAATGAGAGTTTGATCGTTATAATTTATTACTTCACACCGCTAAATTTATTAGCTTCTCTAGCAGCCATTTATCTTGGCATAAGCTATAAGGTATTTTTATGATAATACTCGCTTCAAGCTCGCCAACAAGGGCAAATTTATTAAAAGATGCTGGCATAAATTTCACTCAAATTTCTTTCCAGTTTGACGAGAGCAAGATAGAAAAGAACGTAAAGCCTGAAATTTATGTCCAAAACGTCGTAAAAGCTAAAAAAGAGCAATTTTTAAAAGAAAACATGGGTCTTAAAAATTTGCTCTTTGCAGATAGCTGTGTGGCGTGTGGAGATAAAATTTTAGGTAAAGCAAAGGACGAAAAAGAAGCGATTGCCATGCTAAATTTACAAAGTGGCAACGAATGCAGTGTCTATACGGCGATGATATTTTTAGGCGAATTTGAGCTTATAAACGTAAGTAAGACTACGTATAAATTTAAAAAATTTGACGAGCATGACCTTAATGAATACATAAAAAATAATGAGTGGCAAGGCAAGGCTGGAGCCATGACGATAGAAAATTTTAATAAAAAATATATCATCTCCCAACACGGCGAAACCAGCACCGCTATGGGGCTAAATTTAAAAATATTAAAGGCATTTTTATGAAATATATCCTGGCATTTATCTTTATAGTTGCCATTTCGCTTGGCGGAGCATTTTTATATTTTTATTCGCAAGTTAGATTTGATGCTTACGCTATTATTGATTATAAACCAAAGCTTACAACGCAAATTTTTGATAGAAACAACGAACTCATCGCAAATATCTTTGAAGAAAATAGAATTTACGTAAAATATAACGACATCCCGCCACGTGTCATCGAAGCACTAGTAGCTATCGAAGATACGAGCTACTTTGAGCATGGTGGCATAAACGTAGAAGCTATGGCAAGGGCTGCCATAAAAGATATCAAGGCCAGAAAACTAGTCGAGGGAGCTTCAACACTAACACAACAGCTCATTAAAAATTTGGCTCTAAGCCGTGAGAAGAAATTTACAAGAAAGATAAAAGAGATCGTGCTTGCTATGAAGCTTGAAAGCGAGCTTAGCAAAGAAGATATCATCGAAAGATACCTAAATCACGTCTATTTTGGACATGGCTACTACGGCATAAAAACAGCAGCTGAGGGATATTTTAGAAAAGAGCTAAATGAGCTAAGCATAAAAGAGGTTGCCATGCTAGTTGGCTTGCCAAAGGCTCCAAGTACCTATGATCCTACAAAGCACCTTGACTTGTCGCTTAGCCGTGCAAATAGAGTACTTGAGAGAATGTATAGCATCGGCTGGATAAATGAGGATGAGTACCGCAAGGGCGTGCTTGAAGAGCCAGCGGTCTTTGACGATACACTCACAAGAAATAAAGCCCCTTACGTAGTCGATGAGATAATAAAAGAGGCTTCAAAGAAATTTGACGATATAAAAACTGGCGGCTATAAGATACAAAGCACAGTTGATCTAAATGTTCAAAAGATCGCTCAAGAAGCTCTAGTCTATGGCTATAATGAAATTTTAAAACGCGATAAAAAAGCAAATGCAGAAATCCTAAATGGAGCTATAGTAGTTACTCATCCACAAAGTGGTCAAATTTTAGCTCTAATTGGCGGTATTGACTACGCAAAAAGCAGTTATAACCGTGCCACTCAAAGCAAGCGCCAGCCAGGATCTAGCTTTAAGCCGTTTATCTATCAAATAGCACTTGATAGCGGTTACTCAGTCGTTTCTCAAGTGGCTGATATCGCCAGGACATTTGACATGGGCAATGGCAAAGAGTGGACGCCAAAGAATTATAGCGGCGGTTTTCAAGGCTATATCACTATAAAATCAGCAATAACCCAGTCGCGTAACCTCGCAACCATAAATTTGCTAAACGATCTTGGTCTTAGCTCGGTTCGTAAACAGCTTACAGATATGGGCTTTAATGATATCCCAGAAAATTTATCTATCGCACTTGGAAGTTTTGGGATTTCGCCACTTGACTTTGCGAAATTTTACTCGATGTTCCCAAATGAGGGCCAGATGGTTGAGCCGACACTTATTAAGCATATAGAAAATAGTTTTGGTGCGTCGATGGACTATGAACCACAAAGAAAGCAGGTACTAAAACCAGAACAAGCATTTTTGATGACGACACTTCTTCAAAATGTCGTAAATAACGGCACTGGACGCAACGCTAAAATAAACGGCATTCAGATCGCTGGCAAAACCGGCACGACAAATAACAACATCGATGCTTGGTTTTGTGGTTACTCGCCTGATATTGAAGCGATAATATGGTACGGAAATGACGACAACAGCCCTATGAAAAAGATTGAGGGTGGTGGTAGAACAGCCGCACCTGTGTTTAAGAAATTTATGGAAGGCTATATTAAGCTTTATCCTACTTTAAGACGTGCATTTGAGCAGCCAGATGGTGTTTATAAAGGCTATTATGGAGGCAGTGACGAATACTACACAAACGACTCACCACTACCTCAAAATATGCCAGCAAATGATATTATACAAGATCAAGAAAATGATGGATTATTATTTTAGGAAGATAATATGAGGATTAAAATTTTACTTTGTTTAGTAGTCGCAAGTATTGCATATGGCGCTAATCTAAATACGGCCAGCAAAAACGAGTTAATGGGGCTTGGGCTAAGTAAAGGTCAAGCGTTAAACATTATAAAATACAGAAAAGCCCATAAATTTAAAAGTATCGATGAGCTTGAAAAAGTCCAAGGTATCGGCTTTAACGATATGCAAAAAGTTAAAGAAAAACTTAGCATAAAAGAGAATGCAAAAGCCAAAAAAACTGAAGCAAAAAACTCCAAAGGCAAGAAAAAATAATCTTATTTTTATTTAAAATTTCTAGCCATTTACGTTTGAGTCCTATTATTATGGCTTTTTATAAAGGCTGGTTAGAGATGCTAAATATTAATAAATTTAAAAGTATCAGTTTTCTAAAGTTTCTAACTTTATTTACTGCTTATATATTTTTTATAAATTATATATTTTTATACAAGGGCGTTTTTTCAGGCTTTCTACAAAATAATCAACTCTCTTTTTCCATATTCTTTTTTCTTATATTTGCAATTGTCTTTATCTTGGTTTTCGCAAGTATTTTTTGTATTTTATTTTTGCCTTTTTTGCTAAAGCCAGTTGCAATTATTTTGATTTTAGCAAGTGGCATATCTGCTTACTTTATGCAAGCTTATGGTGTTATTATAGATAAAGATATGTTATTAAACGTCCTACGCACCGACACCAAAGAAGCCTTTAGCTACTTTAGCACAGGTTTAGTTTTTTGGATAATTTTTACAACCATCTTACCTTGCATATATGTAGCATTTGTAAAGATTAACTATGATAGTTTCAAAAATGAGCTTAAATTAAGAGCAAAAATTATCTCATTTTCTATAGTTGCGATAGCTATCATATTTTCATTAACGTCTAAAATTTTTATACCATTTTTTAGAGAACACTCGAATTTAAGAACCGCATTGCTCCCATACTATCCCATCTACTCAGCTATAAAACTAGTAAAATCGATCACTCAAAAACCACTACCTTTTACCTATGTAGCAGATGATGCGGTACTAGCTGATAATAAAAAGAAAATTTTAGTTTTGATAGTTGGCGAGACGCAAAGAAGCAGAAACTACTCACTAAATGGCTATACCAAAAATGATACTAATAAATTTACTAAACAAAAAGGTGTGGTAAGTTTTACAAATTTCTACTCATGTGGAACAGCCACAGAGACTAGTGTACCTTGCCTATTTTCAGACTTAAAGCGAGAAAATTTTAGCAACCGTGAAGCAAAAGCTCGTGAAAATTTAGTTGATATCATCAATAAGCTTGGTATAAAGACATACTTTTTTGGCAACAATAGTGGCGGTTGCAAGGGCGTTTGTGACAATCTTGATCAAAACCATACTTCAGATCATCGAGCAGAAGGCTTTGATGAAGTGATATTTGATAAGGCAAAAAAGGTCATCAAAGATGCAAATTCCACCACCTTTATCGTGTTACACCTGCAAGGTTCACACGGCCCTATCTACTACAAAGGCTACCCAAGCAAATTTAAAGAATTTACCCCAACTTGTGATACTGCCGAGCTAAACAAATGCACGCCAGAAGAAATAGCAAACACCTACGACAATACCATTTTATATGAGGACTATCTACAAAGCGAGCTAATAAACGCCCTTGAAGCAAGAAAAGATGAATTTGAAGTCACCATGTTCTTTTTCTCAGATCACGGAGAGAGCTTAGGCGAAAATGGCATATATTTACATGGTCTGCCTTATTCCATCGCTCCAGATGAGCAAAAACACATCCCAGCCATAGTCTTTTCAAGCGATAGCGAACTTTTGAAAAGGCTAAAAACTAGGAGAGATGAGAGCCTTTCGCATGATTTTATATTTAGCTCAGTTCTTGGATATTTTGGAATAAAAACTAAGGTCTATGAGCCAGAATTTGATATTTTTAGGAAGTAAATTTAAAGCCAGCCTAGGCAAAGCCTGAAGCTGGCGCAAATTTAAAAGCTGATCTCTTTTATATCAGCCACTTTTAGTATCTCGCTATAAATTTGAACAATTATTGCGATGCGGTTGTTTCGCACTTTCTCGTTTTCAACATTTATCATAACTTTGTCAAAAAACTCATCTATCTGCGGTTTTAGAGCAAATAGCGCTTTTAGCCTTGGCTCATATGCTAGGCTCTTATCAACTGCATTAAATGCATCATTTAGGGCTTTTTCAGCGTCTATCTCAAAGAGACTCTCATCGACCTTGCTAAATTTATCATCTTTTATGATGTTTGCAAGGCGTTTAAATGTCGAGAAATTCTCCCGAAAGCTTGGCTCACTTGAAATTTTAGCAAGTGCCTCTATCATCTTGGTTAGCTCCAAGATATCCTTTTCGCCGCTTTTTGTGCACGCTTTTACGATAGAAGCATTTGTGTCAAAGAAAGTGTAAAGCCTATCAAGGATGAAATTTATAAGCACTTCAACATCAAATTTCTTATACTCTTTTGCAATATCTTCTAAAATTTCTTTTACATTAAATTTCAAATTATGAGCCAAAACGATCTTTATCACGCCATTAGCCGCACGCCTTAAAGCGTATGGATCTTTGGTGCCGCTTGGGATTTTGCCAATACTAAAGAGTCCCATTAGCGTATCAAGCTTATTTGAAAGCGCTACAACCGAGCTAAATACCTTACTTGGGCACTGCGCCTCCTCGCCATCTGGCAAATACTGCTCTTTTATGGCTAAAACGACGTCTTCATCCTCGTTTTTAGCCTTTGCATAGTAAGCACCCATGATGCCTTGAAGCTCGGTAAATTCATAAACCATCTGAGTTGTAAGATCAGCCTTGCTTAGCATCACAGCTCGCTCAAGCTTTGCTTCATATTCACCCACTTCTTTTTTGAGTAGCTCGTCATAGTTGCTAGCAAGCTTTTTAGCCACTTTTAGCTCTCTAAGCTCTTTTTCGTAGATACTTCCAAGCTCTTTTAGGTATGTTATATTTTTTAGTTTTTCTGGACCAAATTCGTGCGCTAGGTCGCTTTGCCAAAAGAACATCGCGTCACTTAGTCTTGCTCTTAGCACCTTTTCGTTGCCCTTGATGATGAGCGAGTAGTCTTTTGTGATGGCGTTACTAACGACTACAAAGCCATTTGCGAGCTTACCATCTTTAAAGACTGGAAAGTAGCGCTGATTTTCTTTCATAGAAGTGATGATAACCTCGCTTGGCACCTCCAAAAATTCCTCTTCAAACGAGCCAAGAAGTGCTGTCGGATACTCGGTGATCGCCACGACTTCAGCTAGCAGCTCTTTATCTATCTCGATCTTTAGCCCACTTTTTTGGCTGATATTTTCAAACTCATCAAGGATTATTTTTTCTCTCTCATCCGCTTTAAGCACGATACCACGGCTCTTTGAGCCTTCAAAATACTCTTTTATGTTTGAAATTTTTATCTTGTCATAGCTAATGCTTCTATGTGGATAGGTTGAATCACCGCTCTCAACGCCAAATTTATTAAATTTTATGACTTCATCGCCAAGCAAACACAAAAACGATCTTATCGGTCGGATAAACTCAAACTCGCCATTGCCCCAGCGCATAGACTTGCCAAAATTTAGACTCTTTAAAAACTCCTCGACCATGTCGCCCATTATCTTAGCAACCGGCTCGCCCTTTACCTCTTTTTCGTGATAAAGCACCTCTTTGCCGTCTATCTCTTTAAATTTAAGCTCGCTCTCGCTTATGCCGCATTTATTTGCAAAGCTAAGTGCAGCCTTTGTAAAAGCTCCGTCTTTTAGCGCTACTTGCTTTGGTGCGCCAACGAAACTAGCCACGCTATCTGGCTGAGCCTGCGGGAATTTCTCATGGAAAAAGACCAAACGGCGCGGCGTGTAGTAAAATTTAAACTCGCTTTTGATGTTGTATTTTTCAAGCACAGCCTGCCATTTAGCATTGATGTTTGGCAGCTCCCTTAAAAATGGTATCGCTGGAAGCTCTTCAACTCCAATTTCTAACAATAACTCTTTCATATTTCACTCTTTTTATTAAAATTTTCTCTTTTTTCTCTTACCATTTTTCTTGCCCTCTCCTTCTCTTGTGACTGCAAAACGACGCCTCTTATCATAAAAATAAAAAATAAAACAAACGCCGTAATCATAAAAATATCTAAAATTTGCACTCTCTACTCCACAACGATTTGGTTTTCTCTCTTATAAATTTTAACTCTCGCGTTTTCAAAACTATACTCGCCATCTCTTAGCTTTTTCTTACTATAAACCCTGATCTTACCGTATGGTGTATGCAGATAGCCTCTCTCTAGTCTGCCAGAAATTTTAGCAAAGACATCGCCACTTCTAGCTTCACTTAATTGCGATGCATCTAGTAAATTTTCGCTAATATCTTTTGTGCCATGCTCATTTATGATCTCATAAGAGCTGACTTCAAGCGCATCTTTATAAATTTTCATTCGCCTTACTAAAATATCTAGCTCTTCGCCTACAGTAACGCTATTTTTAGGATCATAGACATAAATTCCACGGTGATTTTTCGAGATAAAAAAGCCATGTTTATCTTTTAAGATAACAACCGCTTTTTCAATCACGACTGGTACTGCCCCTGGATGATCAAAAAGTGTATCTACATCAGCCGTCTTATAGTTTTGCTCGCTTGTTTTTTTATTGGCTTTATTTTCATCTTTTTTAAAAATTTTACTCACAAAGCCTTTTTTCACTGGACTTGGATCAGTTGAAATTTTAAACTTTAATGCAAAGTGATCCGAATAAAGGTCACTCTTTGCAAAGCCTTTTTCATCGACTGCAAAGCTTGGTTTAAAGACTTCAAAACTACCACTAACATAGCTTAGATCGCCATTTTCCATAAAGCTAGGTGAAAGCAAAACATGATCGATCGCTCTTTTTTTGCCATGCACTGCGTGAGAATATCTATCTTTTGGCTCAAGCTCTTTATAAAGATCATAAAAATTTCTCGTTGCAATGATGTCATTTAGGATGGATTTTTGTCCAAAGGGCGAGTTAAAATCACCCAAAATAATTGCATTTTTCTCTTTACCTAGAGCCGTTCTTAACGTTTTTTCAGCCTTTTTTTGCATATTTATGCCATTTTTATAAGTTGGAAAGTGGTTTACAAATATGCTAAATTTCTTGCCTTCCTTCTCAAAAACAACCTTTAAAATATTTCTTGTCTTTACGTTTGGAACTTTAAAAATTTCACTGCCACTTGGTTGCAACTTTGAAATAAGCCCAAGCCCAACAGGCGAGTTTTTCTCCTTTGTAAAACTAACAAATTTATACTCGCTATCACTTGCCAGAGCTTTTAAAACCTGCTCATTTTCGATCTCTTGAAGTGCGATAATGTCAGTATTTAATGCATTTATGACTTGTCTTGTTCTTTGTAGTTTTGAATCAGCTGCATCGCAGTCCCATTTGGATACGCCTACTTTAAAATCAAGATACTCGCTACCATCATCTTTGCAATCAAATAAATTTTGCACATTATAAGTTGCGATGCTAATTTCACTCGCAAATGCCACTAAAATGGTAAAAACCAAAGCAAAAACTACTCTCAAATCTCACTCCTAAAGTCAAATTCAGTGATATTTTGCCTGATCGCCTCATACGCGATAATGCCAGCACTCATAGCTAAATTTAAGCTTCTGCCCTCTTTTCCCATTGGTATGGTTATGGCATTTTTAAAATTTATATCCATAAATTCTCTTGGCAACCCAGTACTCTCGCCACCAAAAAATATAAAATCTCCTGGCTTAAACCTAGCCTCGTAGTAAAGCCTATTTGTCTTTGTGGTAGCGAAGAAAAATCTATCCTTGTGGCTTAAGTTTGCTTCTAAAAATTCTTCCAAACTATCCCAAATTTTTGGATTTAAAATTTTCCAGTAGTCAAGCCCTGCTCGTCTAACAGCCTTTTCGCTCAGATCAAAGACCGTTGGCTTAACGATATGTAGCTTTAAATTTGCATTAACGCACATTCTACCGATAGCTCCAGTATTTTGCGGTATCTGAGGATGGACTAGGACTATGTTAAACATAAGCTTTCTTTGCCTTAAAAAGTGTTATAAACTAGCCTATTTTAGCCAAAATGGGCTTTTAAGAGTTTTAAAGACTAATCTTTTCTAGGCTTACGCTCGCTTAAATATTTTGAAATTTCAAGCTCTTGCCTACGTTTTATCTCTTTTGCGATCTCTTCGTTTTTAAAACCAGCTGATAAAATTTCTGTCACATCGACCTTCGCGTCAAATTTCATCTCATAAATTCCAAGCTTCTTGGCACGCTCTATCCGCTCTTTATTATAAGCTCCAAACCATGATTTTATAGGCATATTTAGAGCAATTTGCATTAGCTCTTTATCGCTTGGCATGTCATTAAAATAAGGCTGCTTTAAGATAGAAAAGTAGCTCTTTGGCAGACGCATTTTCTCTAAAATTTCCTTTGCGTCAAGCTCAAATTTGCCAAACAAAAGATACAAAAATAGCCTCTCATCATCCACAAATTCTCTAGCACTCTTAAGATCACTTAAAAACTCATCATCTTTATAAATTTGCACACCAAAAATTTCTTTAAAAAGTCCAAGTTCAAAAAGATAGTAAGCTCCTTTTTCTAGATACTTTGCGCGAAAGAATTTAATAAGCTCAGTATTTATCCTATCTCTGCTTAGATGCTCCAAACTAAGGCTTTTCATAAGAGCTAGCGTCTCATCAGCTATGCTAAAATCAAGCCTCGCGCTAAACTGCACTCCTCTAAGCACCCTTAGTGGATCTTCTTTAAATTTTTCACTATCAATGTGCCTTAATATCTTGTTTGCTAAATCTTGCACCCCACCATGAAAGTCTAAAATTTCTCCATTAAAGATATTCATCATCATGGCATTTATCGTAAAATCTCGCCTAAGGCTCGCCATTTTGGGATCATTAATATAGCTTACCGCAAAGTCTTTGTGCGAATTTCCAGTCTTACTCTCGCTTCTTGGCAGCCCAATGTCGTAGTTTTTATATTTATAGATGAAGTAGCTTTTACCAACTCCGCTAGCGCCTATGCTAGCCATTAGCTCATTAAATTTTAAAGGCTCAATGTCATAAACTTCGATGTCATAATCATAAATTTCTCGCCCCAAGAACGCATCTCTCACGCAGCCACCAACTAGATAGACACGTGAAGTAAATGGAGCAAATAGCGATCTAAAAAAGTCTAGCTCGCTATTTTTATAAATTTCATTTTTGATTTTTATCTCATTTTTTGAGCCGTCTAATGGCTTATTTTGAGAGATTTTGGAGTCTATTTTCGATATTTGCAAGGGTAAATTCTAAAAATTTTGTCGTTAGCTCAAGCCTTGAAGCAAGATTTTGTTCACTAGTTTGTTTAAGCCCTTCAAAAAGCACTTCTATGCGCTCAGCAAGGTTTGCTAAGAAAATTTTCTCTTCGCTCACCTCTCTACTTTTTGTTAGACTTGCTGGCTCCTCTTTTACCTCAAACGCTTGCTCATTTTGTAAATTTGTCTCAACTTTTAGCTCGTTATTTAGTGCATTTTCATTAGTCTCTATGGATAAAAGCTCTTTTTTTAAATTCTCTCGCTCGAGCTCTTCTTGCTTTTTACTTTGCAATGCTTCTATTTTCTCAAGCTCAGCGCTAACCTCACTGATTGCCATTCTAGCGATATCATCAAGCTTCATAATCTTATCAACCACCTTTTAAATTCATTTATCTCTTCATCACTTTTCATCGCTATAAAAAACTCTTTCATCTGCTCGTTTTTTATCGCTCGCTCTTTACGAAGTCCGCTCAGGCGGTTTATCGCGCTAAGGGCATCTTTGTTTGACGGATCTTGCTTTAAGATATTTTTATAAATTTCAAGTGCGTCATCTTTTAGCCCCTGAGCTTCGTAGATCAGTGCTTCAGTGATTGTGTTTTTCATTTTTTGATAAATCCTGCGATAACATCGCCTATCTCGCTAGTTGAGCAAATTTCAACCGCATTAAAAGCAGCGATATCTTTTGTTCTATAACCTTTTGCAAGTGCCTCTTTCACAGCATTTTCTATCGCATCTGCGGCGTCACTCTCGCTAAATGCGTATCTTAGCATCATCGCTGCACTTAAAATTGTTGCGATTGGATTTGCTATGCCCTGCCCTGCGATGTCTGGAGCTGAGCCGTGTATTGGCTCATAAATTCCCACTTTACCGCCCATACTAGCGCTTGGCAAAAGCCCTATCGAGCCACAGACCATACTCGCTTCATCACTTAAAATGTCGCCGAATAAATTTTCAGTAAGTATGACGTCAAAATTTGCTGGCGCTCTTACTAGCTGCATCGCCGCGTTATCCACATACATAAAGCTAAGCTCTACTTCAGGATAGCCCTTTGCCACCTCGCTAGTCACCTCACGCCAAAGCTGACTTGTCTCAAGCACATTTGCTTTATCGACCATGCAGACCTTTTTCTTGCGAAGCATTGCTGTTTCAAAAGCGATCTTTGCGATGCGTTCGATCTCCATTTTAGTATAAACCATCGTATTAAACGCTCTATCTTCGCCTTTTTCACGTGGCTGTCCAAAATAAAGTCCGCCTGTTAGCTCACGAACCACGACAAAATCAACGCCTCTTAAAACCTCTGGCTTCAGCGTGCTAGCATCCACTAGCTCATCAAAAACAATGGCTGGGCGTAAATTTGCATAAGCTTCTAGCTCTTTTCTAATCTTTAAAAGCCCGCTCTCTGGCCTTAGATGTCTTGGCAAGCTATCCCACTTCTCGCCGCCTATCGCTCCAAAAAGCACAGCATCAGAGTTTAGAGCAGAGTTAAGCGTTTCATCTGGCAAAGGCATGCCAAATACATCATAAGCTGCACCACCCATAAGCTTGTAGTCGTACTCAAATTTTATCCCAAACTCAGCGCTAACGACATCTAAAATTTTTATAGCTTCATCTATGATCTCAGGGCCGATGCCATCGCCTTTTATAACACAAATTTTATATTCTCTCATTATTTAATCCAACTTTACTTTTGCGTATTCTATAAGTCCGCCGGCGTTTAAAAGCTCTTGCATAAACGGCGGTATGGGGCTAAATTTATACTCTTTGCCGCTGGTTAAATTTACGATCGCGCCGTTATCTACGTCTATTTTTAGTTCGTCGCCCTCGTTTATTTCGTCCGTTTCTTTGATTTCAAGTATCAAAAGTCCCGTATTAAAGCTATTTCTATAAAAAATTCTCGCATAACTTTTAGCTATCACCGCGCCTATACCGGCGGCTTTAAGCGCGATAGGAGCGTGCTCGCGAGAGCTACCGCAGCCGAAATTCTCGCCCGCTACGATAATATCGCCCTTATCTATCTTGGAGCTAAAATTAGGATCGGCATCTTCCATAATATGTTTTGCCAAAATGTTTTCGTCGGAGGTGTTTAAGTATCTGGCGGCGATAATTATATCGGTATCGATATTGTCGCCGAATTTCCAAACTTTATTCATCGTTTCGCCTTTTTTAAATTTTCGAGATTTTAGCCAAAAGTAGCTAAATAATTCATCAAACGGCGAATAAAATTTGTGGCCCAAACGGCTAAAGGGCAAGGCAAAGGGCGCTAAACGCCCCTTTTATTTTTTTAAATTTAAAGAGCACCTGCCTAGGAATTTACACGCAGGGCAAAAACCCGTAACGCCGACGATAATCGGGATTAACCCGATTAACGCCCAGTAGCTCTCGTAAAAATACCAAACCGCTACCGTAAAAATTAGCCCCAGTACGACCCTAATAATTCTACTTTTTACGCTTACCATATTTTTACCTTTTTTTAAAAATTTTATAAAGCGGGCAGTAACCGTAATATCCCGTTAAAAGCGGAATTAACCCGACCGTCCACAACCAGCAGTCGCAAATAAATCCGAAAATAAAAAACCAAATCGCCGCTATAATTAAACGTATAGTTTTATCTAAAACGCTCATTTTATCTCCTTTAAGCTAAAGCTTTTAGCATTCCGTTCATAACCATAGGTTTAAATCCGTAAATTTTAACCAGCCAACTCATGTAGCTCTCTCTAGTAGCGCCGAAGCACTCCAACGTCGGAGCCGTTCCCTCCCAGTCGAACTCTACCATTATAGCCTTGCCGTATTTGGTGATAAAAGGGCAAGCCGTATATCCGGTAAATTTCTCGCTAGGTTCTCGTCCTTTTATCGTATCGGCTAAATTTTTAGCTAAGATCGGATACATTTTCCTAACGCTAGCCCCCGTTTTGCCGGACGCAAATCCGCAAATATCGCCGATACCGAATATATTTTTAAATTTTGTACTTTGCAGGCTGTATTTATCGACGGCTAGAAAATTTAGCTTATCGGCCTCTTTGGTTAGGCCGGCGCGAGCTAAAATTTCGCTTCCTTTTTGCTTAGGCGGCAAGTGAAGCCAGTCGTATTTTACGTCGATTAGCTCGGACGCGATTTTATCTTCGCCGTTTTGCCTATACGCCGTCCAAAACTCGAAAGTAGCGGTATTTGAGCTTTTATCGACGGCTACGATTTGGTGGCGAAGATTAAATTTTATCTTTCTTTTTATCATTATTTGAGTCATCGCCGCGGCATAAGTCGGATCGCCGAAAAGCTTGCCGCCGCCGACGTAAAGATTAACGCTGCCTTTATCGCGGTTGCCGGCCAACCTCAGCCTATCTTCGCTCATGCATGTTACTTTTTTATTAGCGCCGCTGCATTTCATCGGGGTTTTTTGATCGCAAAATACCGCCGCGCCGCCGTTTTGAGAGAATTTTTTCATCAGCTCGTTGCTCTTTACGGCGCCTTGTAGAGTGTAGACGGAGGATATATTGCCGCTCGTATCGTTAATATCCTCTAAGCTTAGCCCCTTAACGGCTTCAAAGTCGTATTCCACGCCGCTTGCTACGATTAGATAATCATATCCCAACTCGCTCCCGTCGTCTAGGACGAGTAGATTTGCTTCGGGCTTTATTTCCGATACGTTTTTGCGTATCCACTCGGCTCCTTGCGGGATATAATCCGCTTTTTCGTAAACGACGTCGCTAGCTTCGTAAATTCCGACGGCGATTAGCGTAAAGCCCGGCTGGTAGTAAAATTTCTCGTCTTTATCCACGAGAATTACCTTGGCGTTAGGCATATCTCTTCTAAGTTTAGCCGCCAACGCGATACCGCTAAGTCCTGCGCCCATTATGACGATTTTAGAATTTATATCGTCGTTTTCGCCACCCGTTACCGAGCAACCGCTCATACTCGTGGCTAGTCCCGCGGCCCCCATTAGCTTTAAAGCGTCTCTTCTTTGCAGTCCTTTCATAAATTCTCCTTTAAAACGAGTTTATGAAATGCTACCTAAAAAAGACCGCCCTCTCCGTAACAAAGTTACCTTAAAACGAGAATTTTAAGAAACTAGCCTTATTTCACCGCGGCTTTGCGTTATTTGCCCGCTTCTCTCAAGCTCTTTAAGCACCCTAGATACCGCTTCTCTAGCGCTTCCTAGATGATTCGCCAGCTCTTCGTGAGTTATTTTTATAAAATTTTCGTTTAGATTTTCGATGCTTTGAGATAAAAAATTCATAATCCGCGCCGAAAGCGGCAAAAACAAAGCTTGCTCCATAACGTTTATCGTTCTGGCAAACCGATCGGCTACGATTTTTAGAGTAAAATTTAAAATACTTGGATATTTTTCTTTAAGAGGTTTGTAAATTCGCGCCGGAATAACGATAATCTCGCTATCTTGTTCGATTTCGACGCTTACTTTATTTTCTAGCGAATTTATAGAACACGTATCGCACAGCACGCAACTCTCATCTTTAGTTAGCCTAAATATCGTTATTTCCTTTGCACTAGACGACACAAACGCCCTTAAAACGCCTTTTAGTATAAGGATAAATCCAAAGCAATCGTTTCCGGAGTAAAATATATCGCCCTTTTTTACGGTTTTTAGATACGCGTTAGCAAAGATCGCATTTAGATCCTCGCTTGCTAGATCGAAATTATTCGTAAATCTCTCGCGCAAAATTTCTTTTAACTCTTCGCTTAGCATTTTGCCCTTTCGTGACTTCGTTACAAAAATTTAACCTTATTATAGGTAATATTGCATAAAAATTTAATACGAAAAGAAAAACAATGCACGACGTTAAGCAAAACGACTCGCAAAGCAAAATAAAATCGCTTCCGATTATGCTTTTTGCCGGTACTATGGGGCTTGGAGGGCTTTGCGCGGCTTATAAGAAATTAAGCGAGATATTTGATTTACCGGGCGAGATATTCTCGGCGCTTAGAGCGTTAGACTGCACGGTATTTTGCCTGCTTTCGGCGTTTTACTTCTTTAAGCTTTTAAAATTTAAAGAAGAGGTAAAGGCCGAATTTTCGCACCCTATAAGGATAAATTTTTTCGGCGGATTTATCATCTCGCTTTTTCTTTTAGCTCTAGCCTACAAAGACGCGCCGAGACTATACTACTCGCTTTTTTACGCGGCTTTAGGCTTACAAACGATTTTTACGCTTTACGTAATTTCTTTTTGGATCGACGAAAAATTCGATATCGCGACGCTAAATCCGGCATGGTTTATCCCCGTAGTGGGCAACTTGCTAATCCCGATCATAGCCGAAAAATCTCAAGCGATCTGGTATTATTTTAGTTTGGGGCTATTTTTCTGGATTATTTTATTCACCGTTATATTTTACAGGCTAGTCTTTTGCGATAAGTTAGCCGACAAATTCATCCCGACGCTAGTCATTACGCTAGCGCCGCCGGCTATGGCGTTTTTGGGATACGTAAAATTAACCGAGCAATTCGACGCTTTTGCGGCAATACTGCTTAATATAAACGTATTTTTCGCGGCGCTTATACTTTTTTCGTATAAAAGATTTATTAAACTCAAATTCGCCCTATCGTGGTGGGCTTTTACCTTCCCGACGGCCGCTAGCTCCATAGCGTTTTTAAAAGCTTACGAAATTACGCAAAGCGATTTTTACTTAGTTTTAGGAGTCGGCGCTTTTGCGGCTTTAGTCGCTTCGATTTTGATAGTCGGATTTTTAACGGTTAAATCTATAATAAGCGGCGAAATTTTTTCGGAAAAATAGCCTTAGCTCAAAAATTTACTTTAGTAGTATTCGTAGCTGATTTCTAGCTTTTTATATAGGCCGATTTCCGTTATGTCGCCGTTTTCGTAGTATTTGTCCGCGGGCTTAAATTTGACCGAGGTTTTACGCGTCAAATTTCCCCGCTCGTCCCTGCTTATGTCTTTAAACTGCAAGATTTGCCAGATTTTTGCCTCGGAGCCGAAGTAATTTACCGACGTATACTCCATCTCGTCGCCGTTTGCGGCGTAGTAATAAACCCATTTTGAGTTCGGGGCTTGCGTGATTTTTTCGTATTCGCCGTTTGGCTTGCGCTCGAAGCTTATCTCTATGCCGTGGCGCGGCTCCATATTATTTTCTATCCGCGTTAAAACGCCATTTTCGTCGTAGACGTAGCTATCGTCCGTCACTAGCGTCCCGCCGGAATACGCCGCCCGAGCGATCGTTTTGCCGTCCTTGCCGTAAGTAGTTTTCTCCGTGCGGGGGTAAAATTTATCCTCCACATGCTGCTCTTTAGCCGTCGCGACTAAATTTTCGCCGTCAAATTCGTATTCGTAGAGATAAACGGCGCTGTCTTGATATTTTTTGCGCACTAGCCCGTCTTTGCCGTATTCAAACAAAACCGAGCTGTTTGGCACGCCGTTTATATGCTCGGTTTCTTGCAGTATATAGCCGTTTTCGTTAAACTCCGTCCGCTTTACGCGCGTATTTTCTAGCGTCCCAAAGCCGTCCGTAGAGTATTCATACTCCGTAGCCGTCATGCTTTTAACCTCGCCTTTTAGCTCTCTTTTGCTCCAGTCGTTTTGCGGTAAAACGGCCGAGTTTAGATAGCAAACCGCCGATGCCGCCGCTAAAATAGCCTTTAAAATTTTCATTTTTATCCTTTTTCAAATCACGCAAAACCTAGATTAATTTAGGTTAAAATTTCGCCTAATTTAGCCCCAAAAGCGGCAATACCGATAAAATCCCAGCTTTTATAAGTTTAAATTTATAAGCAAGCCTGAGGTGAATTTTCATTTCCGGGCGGTTTATCAAATTTAAACCTAAGCTTCATTTACCTTTTTAAAAATTTCTCTCATCTCCTCTTCACTAAGCGGCTCAACCAGTATATTTGCGGCGTCTATGAAGCGATATTTTTCTTTTGGCAGATTTGCCATAAAAGCGCCATATTCGAATTCACCGAGCACGTGCGCGTCCCTATCGTCTACGCCGACTACTAGCGTAAGCATCCAGCGCGAGACCTTTCTCTCTCCTAAAATTTCTTGCGCCTGCCACGAAGGAGAGGGAGCATAAGGCAAGATAGTCGATAAATTTTCGCTAAGCGTATACGCGCCAAAAATTTCGTTGCCGTCTTTATCTTCGTATAAATTCTCTCTTGCACTATAAGCGTCAAGATACTGCACCCGCCTCATCATCTCATCGAATTTAGCCGCAGGGCTAGCGCTTGCAAAAATTTCATCTATCATAACCGCGTCAAACGCCACGTCGCGCTCTAGGCCAGAGATATAAAGCGTTTGATTTTTCTCTTTTGCGTCCTTTAGAGCTTCAAGTCCCCACATTATGTCGGCTTCATAATCAAATTTTAAAATTTGCTCGCTATCGTAAATTTCCTCGTTGTCGCACTCTATTTTCGAGCCGGTTTTGGCTGAAATTTTAGATAAAAGCAAAATCGCCGTCTGCCAGTCGCCGACGCCGCTTGGAGTACAGACTCGGACGATATATTTGCCGTCTTCATAGCTTAGCTCAAAGCCGCGAGCGCTCTTTTGCCATACGCCAGCAATCATCACGTTTTCGTTTAGCGAAAGCTCGCTCGGCTCGTCGTTTTGGCTATTAAAAAAGCAAAATCCCTCTATAAACTCTGAAATTTCGCGCTCGCTTAGCGCCTTTTCATATCCGCCCAAAAGCTTCTTTTTATTTCTTACCTTAAATGTTACGCTCATAAATTCTCTTTCGCCTACTCTAGAACGTCATCACTTGATCGCACTGCCTAACCCACTCGGACAAGATATCCATGCTACCTTTCACCTCAGCCTCGAAATAAGGCTCTCCCGCATGCAAACCGCACCTCGTTTGGCAGCTACCGCAAACCTTTAACATAGCGCCACTAGCGTAAAGCTCTTTTAACATCGCTACTAGATCTACGTCGTAGTTTTCCGGCTTTTTGGTGCTATTTCGCGCAAGATCGACCGCGTCGTTCATTAGAAAAATTCTAACCTCTTCGCCTTTTTCTTTTAGCGTTTTAGCTAGCCTTAATGCGTTGTAAGCATTGTCGGTACCGTTGTATGGTTGATTTGTAAGTATAAATAGAAATTTTTTCATCTTTTTCTCCTTTTGCCAAAAATGTAGTGCAAACCGGGCAAATTTTAGCCAAGCTATATAAAAAGAGGCTAAATTTATCTAAAAAGTAAAAGTACGCCGATCATGCAAACGATAATGGCGGTGCAAATTTCAAGTAGCCTTAGGTGCGTTTGTAAAAATTTCTTTAGCATAGCTCCGCCAAGCGCGTAGATATTTAGCGAGCAAAACTCGATGAAAACGAGCGTTGCCGCGATCGCGCACATACGAGTTAGGCTAAATGGATCGTCTTTGTCTAAAAATGTAGGCAGTAAAGCCGAGAAAAATATCCATGCCTTTGGATTTGTGACGCAAACGATGAGTCCGTTTATAAACATCTGCTTTTTGCTTGGCAAATTTGAGACGTTTGTTACGCTAAGCTCGCCCTTGCCAAAAAGAAGCATCGCGCCAAGATAGAGCATATAAAGCCCTGCGATGATGTTTAGCGCCTTAAATGCGTGCTCAAAATGATGAAGCACCGCACCCACGCCAAGCATACAGCAAAATGCCACGAAAGCAAGCGAAAGAAGCTGTCCGGTCATCATAATAAGCGAGTGTTTATAACCAAAGCTCATACCTATACTCATCGCATAGGTCATGTTGATGCCTGGCATTAGCGAGATAGGAGCAAGCGTGGCGAAAAAGAGCAAGAAGTCCATAAAAAGCCTTGAAATTTAGCTAACAAATATAAAAATTTAAGCTATAAATCAGATCCAGCGATCAAATTTATAGCTTAAATTTAAAAGGCGGACTAAGCCGCCTCCTTTTTTAGTGAGTTAAAAAATACTCTTGAATTTTGGCTTTGTCGCTTGTTTTTGTAAGCGCAAGCATCAAAAGCACTCTAGCTTTTTGCGCGTTTAGGTTATCGCTTGTTAAAAAGCCGTATTTTGCGTCGTCCACTTCGCCGTTCATAGTCGTCTCGCCACTTCCTACACGTGAGTCGCGAACTACCACTACGCCAGCTTTTGAAGCCTCACCAAGTGCGTCAAGCACGCTAAAGTAAGGGTTGCCATTGCCAAGACCAGCGCTAACGATACCTTTTGCGCCGTTTTTAACAGCTATTTTTACAAAGTCAGGATTGTCATTTGCGTGAGAGTAGATGATATCGACTCTTGGAAGCTCTTTTACACCCTCTAGATCAAATGCTGATTTTGCTGTGTGTTTTCTAATCGGATTCATATAGTATTTTACGTTGCCATAAAAGACTGTGCCGATCTTACCGCTATTTGGTGATTTAAATGTATCAACGCCTGTGGTGTTGGTCTTTGTCACCTCTCTAGCAGCGTGAATTTCATCATTCATAGTAACCACAACGCCCTTGCCTACGCTATCTTTGCTGATAGCTACGTTTACAGCGTTAAATAAATTTAGTGGACCGTCTGCGCTTAGTGAGCCGCTATTTCTCATCGCACCTACAAGGACGACTGGTTTGTCGCTTTTAACGACTAAATTTAGAAAGTACGCCGTCTCTTCCATAGTATCCGTTCCGTGAGTAACGACGATGCCATCAGCTTTGCCGCTATTTAGAAGCTCGTTGATTCTATTTGCAAGCTTTAGCCAAACTTCATTGTTCATATCCTGTGAGCCGATATTTGAAATTTGCTCGCCTTTTATGGTAGCGATTTTGTTGATATCTGGCACGGCTGCGATTAGTTTATCGACCGTAACAGTTCCAGAAGTATAGCTCGAATCAAGCGATCCTGAGCCGCTTCCTGCTATCGTTCCACCAGTAGCTAGTATGTAGATGGTTGGCTTTGCAACCGCTAAAGTAGCACCTAAAATCATGAGTAACACCGCCTTAAAGATTAAACGCATTTTAGCTCCTTTGCATTAAAATTTGCAAAGTCATTATAATGCCATTTATTTAAAAAAATTATTAACTTCCAAATTTTATATTTATTTAAAAAATTCTTATCAAAAACATATAAATTCCGGTTGAAATAACTATGCTAAGAAGGGTATTTTTAAATTTTAAATGCATCAAAATAGCCGTAAATACCGCCACTATCTCGCTTAAGCCATAAGGAAACTCGCTAAATTTCGTATCTTTTAAACCGTAGCAGACCAAAACGACCATTATCATCATACCCATATGCTTCTCAATGGCGTCTAAATAAGGGTTTGGCTTATAGTTTCTTAACGCATAAAACGGCGTCGCCCTCGTTATAAAAGTAGCCAAGGCGCTTAAAAGCACTGCCACAAAAAGCACCATTTCACTTGAGCTTGCACTTATCAAATTTTATCCTTAAACAAAAGCAAAAATACAAAACAAAGTGCCATCGAGCCAACCAGCACAAATTTAGCTGGAAAGAGGCTCACTCCAAGCACGCCAAAAAAGACTGCAGCAAAGAGCACGCGGTAGTTTTTGTCATTTTTAAACATTTCAATCACAATAACTATAAAAAGTGCCGTTAAGCTAAACTCAAGCCCTTTTGTATCGGCCTTTATAAGATCTCCAAGAAGTGCTCCAAGCAGCGTCCCAGCCGCCCAGTATGACCACGAAAGTAGATTTAGCCAGGCAAAGACAAAACTTCGATCACTTGCATCTTTTAGCCCTAAATTTTTAAATATCGCAAAGGTCTCATCCGTTAGCAAAGCGATGCTTAAAAGCCTAAATTTGATCCCGCTATACTCTTTTAAAAGTGAAATTCCATAAAAAGTATGGCGTAAATTTACAAGGTAGCTCACGATAAAAACCTCAACATAGCTCGTGCCAACACTAAAGAGCGAGAGCATCATAAACTGAGCCGCGCCGCCGTAGGCAAGAGTGCTAAGAGCGACGGCGATAAACGCGCTAACGCCCATGCTTTTAGCCAAAATCCCAAAGGCGACACCAAGCGGAAAATAGCCCATAAAGATAGGAATGGATAGTTTAAAAACATATTTAAATGTCAAATTTTTACCTTGATAAAAGCCGAAATGTTAGCAAAATTTGAAAAATTTAGAGTAAAAATAGAGTTAAATTTTATAAAATGATAGAAATTTTTGGAGTTAAAAGATGAAAAAGATAATTTTAATTTTATTTTGTGTTCTTTTTTCTTGGGGTAAAAATTTTGATACGACTAAGCTTGAAAGTGAGTGCGCTTTAAATAACGTAGAAAGCTGCACCGATCTTATATATATCTACCTTGACAAAAATGAGCGCGATAAAATGGCAGCTATGGCAAACAAGGCCTGTGAGCTAGGCAATCCACATAGCTGTCTATTTTTAGGAAATACATATCTACAAAGAGACAGCCTAGCACAAGAAAAAGAAGAAGGGCTTAAGCTTTATAATAAGGCTTGCGAACTAAAAAATGCATTTGCTTGCTACACCCTTGCACTTATCTACGAAACCGGAGATACTGGTATACCAAAAGATAAAAATAGAGCAAAAAACTACTATAAAAAAGCCTGCGAGCTTGATTTGGGTGAAGCTTGCAGTAGCTTAAAAATTTCTCAGTAACTTTCATTCTTGCTCCTAAAAACAGAAATTTTAGACGAGATGTGCCAAATTTTAATTTCGCCCAAATTAATGAGTCTATTTTATCGAGTCCTTGCCTTTTGGCGTTTTGTTTAAAAAGCAAAATACCTCAAGCATGAAAGAAAGCAGTATAAGCCCAACGATAGCTAAAGTCGCGTTCATACTACCTACCTTTTAAGTCCATTTACTATTTCAAGCATCGAATCACTCGTAGTTATCGCCTTTGAGTTTGCCTCGTATGCGCGCTGACCAGTGATAAGATCAGTCATCTCTTCGACAAGCTGGACGTTACTCATCTCGACAAATCCTTGTCTGATCGTACCAAGTCCGTCAAGTCCTGCCACACCCACCACCACGTTACCGCTAGCACTTGTTTCTAGGTAGTTATTATCACCCATTGAGTGAAGGCCGGCTGGGTTTATGAAATTTGCTAGCTCGATCTGACCTATCTGAGCCATCTCTCTCTCACCTGCTTGGAGCACTGATACGGTGCCATCTGTGCCGATAGAAATTTGCGTCGCATTCGCAGGCACGGTAATCTGAGGGATTAGCTGATAGCCATCGCTATTTACAATAGTGCCGTTTGCATCAAGCTTAAATGCGCCATTTCTAGTATAGGCTGTCGTGCCGTCAGGAAGTTGAATCTGAAAAAATCCATTGCCAGCTATTACCATATCTAGGTTGTTGCTAGTCTCTTTAAAATAACCCTGAGAGAAAATTTTATTTATCGCCGTTGGACGCACACCAAGGCCCACTTCGATGCCTGTTGGGCTTGTGGTAGTCTGACTCGTAGCCGTACCTGCATACTCCATGACTTGATACATAAGATCAGCAAATTCAGCCCTATTTTTCTTGTATCCATAAGTATTTACGTTTGCGATGTTGTGTGAGGTTACGTCTATCTGCGTCTGCTGAGCTATCATACCAGTGGCCGCAGTGTAAAGTGATCTCATCATAGTTTTATCCTTTTATTAAGCTTTTAGGGCTAGTTTTTGAACAGCATCTTGGTTAAGATCGTTCATGTGGCTTGTCATAACCTTTTGATACATATCAACTAAGCGCTGGGTTTCTATTAGACCAACCATTTCTAAAACTGGGTTTACGTTTGACATCTGAGCATATCCTTGCATCACGCTATCAGCTTCGTCAAGCTCTGTGATGTCGTCAAAATTTCTACTCTCAAAGAGATTATCTCCGACCTTTTTAAGATCTCTTATCTCTCTTGGCTGAGCGATAAAAAATTTAGAAAATTGATTATTATTTGAGTATAAATTTCCATTTTTATCAGCAGTTAGCACCTCGCCTTGTGGCACTTGGATACCTCTTTGGCCAGGATTTTGTGCCTCGTAACCACTTGGCAGCACCTTATAGCCCTCCTTTGTGACGATATAACCATCACCATCAAGGCTAAAAGAGCCATTTTTGCTAAGTTTTACGCCATTTGGAGTATCGACCAAGAAGAATGCGTCATCTCTTTTTATCGCAAAATCAAGCGTGTTTGAGCTGTATTTAAAGCCTCCGGCGCTAAAGTCAGTGTATTCTTCACTTATTTGTGGTACGCGGTCAAGCGTTCTATTTAAAAATTTAGCTCCATCTTTTGTGTGATTTTTAAGTGGGAGCTCATCTTGCGTCTCTTTAAAAATTCTCGCAAAGTCACCGATAACTACGTCATTTCGCTTGTAGCCAATCGTATTTACATTTGCAAGATTGTTTGAGATCACATTTAGTCTGTTAAACTGCGTTACCATGCCAGCAGTGGCTTGATAATAACCATTTTGCATGCATTTTCCTAAAATTAATTATTGTCACGGTTTTTAAAGCAATAGCTGTTCCAAAATTTTAATTTTTTAATTATTAAATATTTCATAAAGTTTAATAAATAATTTATTTATTTAATGTTAAGATTCGCGACTTCAATATAGATAATGACTATTAAAAACAATAAAAATACAAAAAAGGATACATATTATTATGAAAAAGACTTCACTAGTTGTTTTACTTTGTGCTGGCTTAAATTTGTTGGCCCAAGAAAGTGAGAATATAAAAGAAGTTGAACTTGGCGGAGTAGAGGTAACTGCGGAAGAAGAAAACGTAAAGAATAAAAAGATTAGTGAAGTAAAAAAGACAGCAAGTGAGCTTACCAAACAACAAGTAAGCGATACTAGAGATATGGTGCGCTATGACACTGGTGTAAGCGTAGTTGAGACTGGTCGCTTTGGCTCTAGCGGATATGCTATAAGAGGCGTTGACGAAAACCGTGTGGCTATCAGTATCGATGGACTTAATCAAGCTGAAACACTTTCATCACAGGGTTTTAAGGATCTCTTTGAAGGATATGGAAATTTCAACAACACAAGAAATGGCGTAGAGATAGAAAACATCCAGCAAGTAAATATTACAAAAGGAGCAGATAGTATAAAAACGGGCTCAGGTGCACTTGGTGGCTCTGTAATGTTTGAAACAAAAGACGCCAGAGACTATCTTACAGAAAAAGACTGGTTCTACGGCTTTAAAGCACAAAAATCATCAGCCAACGATGAAAAACTATTTTCTCATACGATGGCCGCACGAGCAAAATGGTTTGACATACTCTTTATCACTACAAAAAGAGATGGTCATGAGATGAAAAACTGGGGTTACAACACATACGATGATAGCGTGCTTGGCAAAGAGAGAGAAAAACCAGATCCTTATACCATAAATACAGATAGCAGGCTATTTAAATTTGGTGTAAATTTTAATGAAACGAACCGCTTTAGCGTAGGAATCGATAGAAGCACAAAAGAGACAGTAGGTACTGACTGGTCGTATAAATTTGCTCTTTATACTGGCGGTATGTTAAATAACGTACGTTACAGCACCGATGTAAGGCACGTAAATGATCAAAACAAACGTGAAAATATCTTTTATACATATGAAAACTACGATGAAAACCCACTTTGGGATAGCATGAAACTAACCTACTCAAAACAAAAGATTCAGCTAAAAGCAAGGACTGATGAGTACTGTGATAAAAACGACTGTCAAGGTCTACTAAATCCATCAGGATTAAAGTTAAACAACGAAGGTAAACTGGTGGATAAATATGGTGGAGAGTTGCAAATGAGACAAGTAGAAAAAGAAGCCTGGCCTGGAGCTGGTTTTACTATTCCTAAAGATATTGTATTTGACAGTCATGGAAACGAAGTAGATGAAATATTCTATGGAAGGTCAAATCGTGGAGTAGATAAACTTCTTGTTGATTGTAACCAATATGACTGCTCTAAGCCTTTAACACTTTTCAATAAGACAACCAAACGATATGAAACCTACAATCTAACTCCGCAAAACATGCCAGATGGCAATGGAAAATATGCGGAGCTTACTCCAAAAACTAGTTGGGAGGAACTATTTTTGCCAAGTAGTCCAGGATATCTTGAAAATAACTGGAAAGATAGGGATCTAAATACCGATACAAAACAGCTAAATTTAGATGCGACAAAGGAATTTAGCCTATTTAAAATGGATCATACTTTAAAATACGGTGGACTTTATAACCAAACAGATAAAAGTATGGTAAATAGGCAAGGCTATGAGGCACACAATAAGGAATGGTGGGCGAAATATTTCTTTGGCATGGCAAACAAAGGCACAGGCTTGCTACCAAATTTTCAACCAGACAAGTGCATGCCTCACGGTGGAAATGATTACAGTACACTTTGCAGACATGAAGATAATAAATTTAGCTTTTTAATACCTGTTAATACTAAGACAAAGGCATTTTATCTGGGTGATGATATATCTTTAACTGAAATTTTAAGCGTAGATGCAAATTATAGGTTTGACAAAATAACACACAATCCAAACTACATACCAGGTAAGACACCAAAGCTACCAACTGATCTTTTTGCTGGTGTTTTTATACCTTTTACTATACCGCCTGGCTCTAGTGCAGAAGAAGTAAAAAGGATAAAAACTAAAAATGCTGAAGAAAATGCACGTTATCTAGCAAGCCAAAAGAGGGATTTTACACATCATTCGTATTCACTTTCAACAAATTTTGACCCATTTGAGCATATAAGACTTCAGGCAAAATATGCAAATGGCTTTAGAGCTCCAACATCTGATGAAATTTATTTTACTTTTCAGCATCCTGATTTTACGATATTTCCAAATTTAGCCCTTCAGCCTGAGATCGCAAAAACAAAAGAATTTGCCGTAACTCTTCATAACTCACCTAGCTTTTTTACGATAAATCTCTTTCAAACAGACTATAAAAATTTCATCGATCTAAAGTATATCGGTCGTGGCACGCTAACATACGGAAATGCTGGTAGTAGAATGCCAGTAGAAAAATACCAAAACGTAAATAGAGCAAAGGCTCGCGTAAGAGGTGTTGAACTGAGTGCAAATCTAGACCTAGAGCAAGTTTATAGTGGGCTAAGTGGCTTTAATGTCGGCTATAAATACCTATACCAAAAAGGTAGAATGTCAGTAGATGAAAGTGGCAAGCTAGACGCTCCAATGAATGCCATTCAGCCAGCAAAATTTGTCTATAACGTCGGATATCACACCAAAAATAATAAATTTGGAGCAAATCTATATATGACACACGTAAAAGCAAAACGTCCAGAAGATACTTACAATATCTATGCCAAAGACGATCCGGATGCAAAAAATACGTATGTTAGATATGTCAGTAATACATACAGTCTATTTGATTTTGTAGCATTTTACAGACCGATGAAAAATTTCACATTTACGGCAGGTGTGTATAACATCACAGATAAAAAATACACAAGCTGGGATAGTGCAAGAAGTATAAGGACTTTTGGCACAAATAATATGGTAAATAAAGAAACTGGCAGGGGCCTTGCTAGATTTTACTCACCTGGCAGAAATTTCAAGCTAACATTTGAAATGACGTTTTAATAATTTTATAGCTACCGCAATTTTAGACTTTTGCGGTAGCTTTGTATAGATAAAATTTCACTGTTTTGATGCACTTTTTAAAAAATTTGGGTATAATCCACTTTCTTTTAAACAACACTTAAATCACAATTAGACGATTCGAAAGGAAATTTATGAGCGCCGCAAAAGACTCTTTTTCTCAGATAGAAGAGCTTTTCGCTGAAAATGCAAAAGGCTTTTTGACATACGAAAAATTAGTAAAATTATTAGACAAAGCTCCGACTGCTACGATAGTAAAAAAGATAGAACAACTAGCAAAAACAAATAAAGTCCAGCTCATCACATCTGCTGAGGCTGCAAAGCTTAGAAATTTAGCTGATGCTAAAAAACGTCAAGAAAATGCTCAAAAAAGTGATCAAGATATCGACGAGGATCTCGATCTTTCTGGCGAGAGCGACCTTTTGGAGTGGTCAAGATCAGATAGTCCTGTCAGGATGTATCTAAGAGAGATGGGTCAGATCGCGCTTCTTACAAAAGATGAAGAGGTAGAGATCAGCAAAAGGATCGAACTTGGCGAAGATATCATTATCGACGCATTTTGTTCTGTACCATTTTTGATCGATTTCATACTTGACTATAAAGAGCCACTCATCAACAGAGAACGCCGTGTAAAAGAGCTTTTTAAGAGCTTTGAGGACGAGAGTGAAAACGAAGAAAATGAAGATAGCGAAGACGATGTAGACGAGGAAGATGAAGAGAACGAAGAGAACGAAACTCCTAAAAAATCAGCTAAAAACGATAAACGTGCTGAAAAGGTCATAGAGAGCTTTAAAGCCCTTGAAAAAGCTAAAAAAGAGTGGCTAAAGACTGCAAACAAACAAGATAAAGTTGAGAGCGACGATACAGCTTCAAAGATGACTCTTGCATTTAAAAAGAAAATTTTAAAAGAGAAGCTAATGGATCTTGGCCCAACAAGCAAGTTAATTAGCGAGATCGTAAAATCAATGGAAACAGCACTAAAAAGCGACGACGAATTTGACAGAGAGCTAAAACGCTTGGAGTATCGCTTGCCAATGTTTAGTGACGAGCTTAAGAAAAATCATAAAAGCATACTAAAAGATATCATCAAGCTTAGCAAAGAAGAGATCGCAGCTCGTGTGCCAGAAGCTACAATGGTTTCAACTTACGTCGAGATCAAAAAATTATTTACTACAAAAGAGGCGAGCAAGCAAGGCTTTGATCTTGAGCCAACAAGGCTAAAAGAAATTTTAGAGCAGATCAAACGTGGAAAGAAAATTTCTGATGAGGCAAAAGCTAGAATGGCTAAGTCAAATCTCCGTCTAGTTGTAAGTATTGCGAAACGCTATACAAATAGGGGCTTGCCATTTTTGGATCTCATCCAAGAGGGCAACATCGGCCTTATGAAGGCGGTTGATAAATTTGAATACAGAAAAGGTTATAAATTTTCAACCTACGCCACATGGTGGATCCGCCAGGCTATTTCGCGTGCGATCGCCGATCAAGCAAGGACGATTAGGATACCTATCCACATGATAGAGACGATAAATCGTATCAACAAAATAAACCGCAAATACCTCCAAGAAGAGGGAAAAGAGCCTGATGTGAGCGTTATCGCAAAAGAGGTTGGACTAAGTGTTGATAAGGTAAAACAAGTCATCAAGATCACAAAAGAGCCTATCAGCCTCGAAGCTCCGATCGCAAACGAAGAGGATGGAAAATTTGGAGATTTTGTCGAGGATAAAAGCTCACTTTCTCCGATAGAGCAAATTTTAAAAAGTGACCTTAGAGAGCAGATCGACGATGTGCTTTCACAGCTAAATGAGCGCGAAAAAGCAGTTATTTCGATGAGATTTGGCTTGCTTGAGGATGAGAGCGACCGCACACTTGAAGAGATCGGTAAGGCTCTAAATGTCACTCGCGAGCGTGTTCGCCAGATAGAAAGCTCAGCTATCAAAAAACTAAAACACCCAAAAGTTGGTAGAAAACTCAAAAACTACATTGAGGGCTAAAGTCTTAATCTAGCTCGAATTTCACACAAATTTGAGCTAGAAGCCAAAATCAAAATTTTATACTCACATTAAAGCAAATATCTCCCACATAAATTTTAGTTGCAAAAGCAACAAAGCTAAAATCTACAAAGCTAGTTGACTTTTAAAGCATATTGTTGCAGTAAATTTTAGTTTCCTATTCACTAGTGAGGATGGATTATCATCTCATAATCACATTACACTCACTAATGAAAATAAAATTTGCAGGATCATTAAAAATTTTAGAGCAAAAATAGGCACAAAATGAGTTTAAATTTTAACCCCTCTAAATGCTTCCTTTGCGGCTTTTACATCAGCCTCATCTGGGTGCGTTTTGGCTCGCTCCCATCGCTCTAGCCGCTCAGGCGTTAGAGCAAATCTCGGATCATCGGGCATAGCTTTACCAAGTTTTTTTAGTTGCTCTATTACTTCAGGAGCAATCGCACCTTGACAGATAAACGTGCGCAAAATTTTATTGCCATTTTGCATAAATAGCTCTTTGCCTTGATCTATCGCCTGCGTGGCATGCGCACTTGGCACATCAGCACCAAGGGTTATAAAAAAGCCTACTTTTTTATTTTTTACACTTTGAGAGATAAATTTTTTAAATTCCTTCTCCGGTGAGCCCTGATCTATATAGTATCCAAGCGCGATAAAGTCAAACTCGCTCAAATTTATCTCGCCCGCATTGGCAAAATTTATCGCCTCACAGCTAAGCTCACCAGCAATAGCCTCTGCTATCTTTTTTGTATTTCCACTTTTTGATGTATATATCACAATACTTTTCATAAAAACTCCTTCTTAGAAATTTCCATCACTGCATTTGCGATAGAATTTCCCCAAAATACGCCATCTTTTGTAAAATTTAAAGAGTCGTTTTCGATTTTTAGATATCCACTTTCCTCACATTTTTTAAAAAGATCCATAATCTCATTAGCACACGTCTGGCTCACAAATTTAAAAACACGCTCAAGGCTTATTTGCGGATACTGAAAAAGATTTACAAATCTATCAAACTCCATCTGCCTAGCAGTCATGCGACCCATAACTTTCATCTTTTGACTCATGTTATATATACCAAACTCCCCTAGCCTGCCACCAGCGCCTTTTCCAAGAGGCAAGACATCAGCACCCATGTGAGATAGTCTTATATATTTATATTGGTCCCTAGCCTTTTTGGCCACCTTTGTATACTCTAAAATTTCATAGTCACCTTGACTTAAAATTTCGTCTAAAAATGCGTGGTGCAAGCTCTTATCGACTTCTACGTCATAGTAATCCTTGCTTATAGTCTTGCTAAGCACTGAGCCATCTAAAAACTGAAGCGAATAAAAACTCGCACTATCAATGCCGAGCTCACGCACTAGCTTAGCATCTCTTACTACCTCATCTATGCTTTCATTAGGATAGTTATATATAATATCAACACAAAGCATTCCACTAAATTTCTCACGCAGATCACGTAGATGTTTTACGGCTCCATCTGAACTATGTGTGCGATTTAGCAGCTTTCTGCCAGCCTCACTAAATGTTTGCACGCCGATACTATACCTATTTACACCAAGTTCGTTTAAAAGGCGAAGCTTGCTTATATTTAGATTATGAAGCGTACTTTCTAGGCTAAATTCACACTCAGGTAGGATATTAAAACTGCCCTTAAGTGCGTTTATCACCTGCTCTAAGTGTCTCTCTTTTAATATCGTTGGGGTGCCGCCACCAAAATAGACACTACCTATTTTCTTGCTTTTTAAGTAGTTCGTGGCAGAGTATTTTTCTATCTCGCTTAGTAAAAATTTTGTATATTCATCAAGCTCGTCTTCAAGCTTTGTCCTATTCATCGAGCAAAACGAGCATATATTGTCACAAAATGGCACATGGATATAGATGACTCCTTCATTTTCATCTGGCGCACTCTCTAAAAATTCCCATAACTCATCTTCACTCACCATATCTGGTCTTTTTGAAGGAGCTACACTATGTCCTTTTATACGTTTGTTAAACATTTATACTCACTTATTAAGCATGTTAAATAGCTCATTTGCGGCCTCATTTATGCGAGGCGTACCGCGCAAGACAAGACTTGATGGGACGTTTAAAATTTTAGAGTTCTTGGCCGCACTAGTTGCTTTTAGCACTGGATTTTGCGATAAAAAATCACTGCCATCTTTCATGCCTACTACTATTATGAAGTCTGGATTTTGCGCTAGGATAAATTCATTTTGAACGATCGGCATCGCTCCAGCTAGGCCACCTGCTACATTTTTCATACCCAATTTAGTAAACATATCCCCAGGCAAGCTAGCATCGTTAAAAGCAACTAGTGGGGTAGCTGCGTAAACGCCTAAAATTTTCTTACCGCTTAAATTTGAGTTTTGAAATTTTAAAAAGTCCTGTTTTATCTTAGCCACAAGCTCGCCAGCACGCTCTTTTTTGCCTGTGATATCGCCCATTTTTTCTATATTTTTGCAAATATCGTCTACGCTATTTGCCTGCATCGTAAGTGTCTTTATACCAAATTTAGCAAGGTCGGCGTTTACACCATCAGAGTGAAAGCTAGTAACTACAAGATCAGGCTTTAGCTCGACTATACGCTCTAAATTTGGCTTTGTATAAGTGCCAACGCTCTTTAGCTTTTCCGTCTTATCCTCAGGCCAAATCTTACCAAACTCAAGAGTAGAAATAGCTGCGATCTGATCTTCAGCCTCTAACATATACATCATCTCAACCACTGCAGGATCGAGCACAACGATATTTTTAGCACTTAGGCTAACACCGCCAAAACCAAGTAAAAAAACAAAAACTAAAAATAATTTTTTCATGAAATCTCCTTTAAAATTATCATTTTGGTAAAACAAATGGCATATCATTTTTATATATGATATCTGCCTTAAGACCGTAAATTTCATCTAAAATTTCTGGATTATAAAGCTCTCTGACGCTGCCTTTATGAGCTATCACACCACCTTTTAGCATTAAAATTTCATCGCATATCAGTGAGGCTAAATTTAGATCATGAAGCACAGCTATGGTGACTAAATTTAGCTCACGAGTAGGATGCGAGCAAAGCTTTAACACCTCTATAGCGTGACTTAGGTCAAGGGCTGATGTAGGTTCATCTAGCAGCAAAACTTTAGGCTCGCTAACTATTGCACGAGCAAGCAAAGCTCTAGCAAATTCGCCACCACTTAGTGAGTTTGCCACTCGGTCTTTAAATTTAGCCAGCCCAAAAGTCTGCAAAGCCTCATCAACTAGGGCAATGTCGTGAGAGCTATAACCACTAAAAGAGCTTTTTAGATGAGCATATCTACCCATCAAAACAAGCTCAAAAACGCTTAATGGCATCGTAAGTGCGCTTTTTTGAGGTACAAAACTAGTCGTTCTCGCAAGCTCCTTTGTGCTGTAGCTTTGTACATCTTTTTCTAAAATTTTGACACTTCCAGCGCTTGGAGAAAGCAAATTTAAGATACATTTTAAAAGTGTTGATTTGCCACATCCATTAGAGCCCAAAAGACCTATAAATTTTCCACTTTTAGCAGTAAAGCTTATATTTTTTAGCACACTTGTTTGCGCATATGAAAAGCTTAAGTTTGACACTTCTACGCTCAATGCACACTCCTTTTTAGATAAAGTGCTAAAAATAGAAAAAATGGCGCTCCAAAAAACGCACTAATAACGCCAACTGGCACTTCAACCGGACTTAAAACACTCTTTCCCACCACGTCACAAGCTAGCAAAAACGCTCCTCCTCCAAGAGTAGAAAGCGGCAGCAAAATAGCGTTGTTTGAAGTATTTAAAAGCATTCTAAAAGAGTGTGGAATGATAAGCCCAACAAAGCCTATCATACCGGTAAATGCGACTGAAAAAGCGACCGTGAGCGAAGCTATAACAAGTAGACGCTTTTTAAGCGCATCGACATCTATACCAAGACTTTTTGCCTCGTCTTCCCCGCTTAAAAGTATCGTTAACTCAAAGCGTTTTAGATAAAAATACATCATGCAAAAGATAAGCGGAACAGCGATGATACCGACCTTTTGCCATGAAGCAGAACCTAAATAACCCATCATCCATGCCACTATCTTAAAACTATCCTCGCCGATAAGATATGTTGCAAAACTCGTAAATGCTCCTAGAAATGATGAAAAAGCGATACCAATTATAAGAAGTGTAGCAATAGAGCGACTACGGTTGTAAACTCCAAAAATAGCAAGGGTAAGCAAGCTAGAAGACAAAAAAGCAAAGATACCATAATAAATTTCAGATAAGCCAAGAAGATATGCCACTACTGCTCCAAATGTCGCAGATGCGGCTATGCCGATGATATATGGATCTGCAAGCGGATTTAAAAAGACGCTTTGCGTTACAACACCCGAGCTAGCCAAAAGCATGCCTATAATCAGAGCCATTACAAGCCTTGGTAGCCTAATGTCAAACAAGATGGTCTCTTTCATCTCGTCTATTTTGTTATTAAATATAAAATTTAAAATCTCACTCATACTTATATCAGAACCGCCTATACTAAGCGAGATAAAAGAGAGCAAAACAATGAGCAAAATAAGCAAAACGGCAAGCTTAGTACTACCCTGCATAAATTTCCTTTTAATACAAATGGCTAAAAACAACAAAAAAGCATAAAAATAAGCAGAAAATATAATTTTAAATAAAAGATATAAATTTTCTAAAATATTATTTTTAACTCGTAATTTTAAAAAAATAAGCTTAATTTTCGCTTTAAAAATATTAATGATAATTTTAATCAATTTTAAGATTTTCTTTAGTATGATTTTGCGATTTTCAATTTTATTTTTATAAGGAGAACAGTTTTGAAACAAAGAGCATTAAACCACATGAATAAGGATCATTTGGATATAGTGATCGAGTTTTGTAAGAAATTTAGCGGCGTAGCTGAGCCTACAAATGTCAAAATGACCGATATAAACGAAGATGGCATGGAAATAACATGTGATCAGGCAAAAACATTTGTACCATTTTTAAGCAAAGCAGGCGGAGATGGTTTTAGAGAGTCGATCATCGAGCTTTATATGAGCATCAAGGGCGATACAAACAGCTCTAGTGTGCAAGGCGGGATGATGAAATTTATAAATAGCTTTAAGACTGTTGTGATCTCAAGCATTCTTGACGGACAAGCGGTTTCGTCGTATTCACCTTTCATAAAAGAAAACGATGAGTTTTATATCTGCATATCATCAGTAGCAGATCACTACCACTCAATAAAACAAAACCCGGATAAAATTTCACTCCTTTTTATTCAGGATGAAAAAGATGCAAAAAGTCTATTTGCTCGTGTAAGAGTAAGCTTTGAAGCAAAAGCTGAATTCATAAGCGACAGTGTAAGAGATGAATTTATATCAAAATTTGAGAGTGCCTTTGCAAATGAATCAGCACTTGCATTTATTAAAGAGATGAAAGACTTCTATATAGTAAAACTCACCCCAACAAAAGGTAGATATGTAAAAGGCTTTGGCGCAGCATATGACACAGTAGGACTCCAAGTTGTCGATAGTGGCAGAGTAAACAACCCTCACACTAAAAAATAATCACTTTTGTAAGGCCGTTTGGTCTTACAAATTTATACCTCTTAAAATTTATTTTTTACCTTACTATAAAAATTTAAATGATATAAATAGTAACATTTTTGCTTTTTATCATAAAAATGGCTTAGGTTTGCCTGAACTTGAGCAAATCTAGCATCAAAATCCTTAATATACTTATATACAATCTAAACCATAAATTTATGTCATCCAAACAAGATAGGATCATTATAAAAAATTTATTAGAAACTAAAAAAGAATTTACCGGCGCAAGACCGGTAAAAATTTATTCGGCTAGAAGTTTATCTAGTTTTGCAGCTAAGCTCGCAGTATCATGAGCTTTGGCTAAGCTCGCAGCATGAAGTTTTAAATTTGCTTGTAAATTTTCTTCTAAGCTCTTTGTGATGTCGCTGCTATCAAGGTTCTCTACACTATTAGCATTTGCCACGCTTCTTGCGGCTAGAGCATTTATACCTCTAAATACAGCATTTTGTGTTGATCCGATCTCTGAACGAAGCGAATTTATATTTTTTAAAATTTCATCTGCATTTGAACCGTCATCTTTTACATTTAGAAGCGCATTTGTACCTAAATTTATATTTTTTGTACTCTCACCTGCGAAAAATCCAAGCTCAGCATCAAATACGTTTTTGCCGTTAAATTTAGCTTCTTTTACACTATCACTCATAGCACTTCTTAGTGCATTGATTTCGCCCTTTATGCCTTTTTGTTCATTTGCTGAGAGAGTAGGATTTGTAAGCTTACTTGAAAGCTCGCCTATTCTATCCGTACTTTTACTTAAATTTAAAAGCGTTGAATCAGCGATTTGAAGCATACCGATCATGTCGTTTGCATTTGCCAAACCTTCGTTCAAGACATTTGTTTGTGATAGCAAACTCTCTGCGATTTGCAAATTTGCACCTGAAGCTTTGATCTCGCTGTTTGCAGAGATAGCATTTAGCGCTTTCTTCTCGCTATTTTTTGCTTGATCTAAATAATAGTTTCCTGAAGCCTGGTTTGCAGTATAAGTTCCTAACTTCATAACAACTCCTTTTTAATAATTCGCTATGGATTCTACTATAAATTCTATAAAAAGTTGCAAAATCTCTATAAAATCCATTTTTCTTTACTCTTCTAGCCTCACTGCGACTGATTTTTTATGAGCGGTTAGCCCCTCAGCTTCAGCTAGCTGCATGCACGATTTGCCAAGATGCATGATACCTTTTCTACTTACTGAAATGATCGAACTTCGCTTCATGAAATTTTCAACTCCAAGCGGTGAATAAAATCTCGCACTTCCTCCAGTTGGCAATGTGTGATTTGGTCCAGCGATATAATCCCCCATCGCTTCAGGTGTAAAGTGTCCAAAAAATATAGCGCCCGCATGAGTCACATCATCAATATAACTTAAAGCATCGTTTGTAGCGATCTCTAGGTGCTCAACAGCAAGCTCATTCATGAGAGCAAAACACTCTTTTAAATCTTTTGCCACTATTATTGCGGCTTTATTTCTTATGCTTGCACTTGCGATTGGTTCACGTTTTAGTGTCTTTAGCTCATCTTCAATGTGTCTTTGCACCGCTCTTGCAAAAGCCTCTACCGGTGTTATCAAAAAGGCGCTTGCTATCTCGTCGTGCTCGGCTTGTGAGAGTAGATCGATCGCTATGTGGCGAGGATCAGCGCTATCATCAGCGATCACGCCTATCTCGCTTGGACCAGCTATCATATCGATATTTACGTCGCCATAAACTAGCTTTTTAGCAGTCGCTACGTAGATATTGCCAGGTCCTGTGATGACATCAACTTTTGGCACCGTTTCGGTTCCATATGCCATCGCTGCGATCGCACTTGCACCGCCTACTTTAAAGGCTGTCTTTATGCCACAAAGATGCATTGCCGCAAGAAGCAAAGGATTTACATTGCCATTTGGTGCAGGTGTACAAACCACAATCTCTTTTACGCCAGCCACGATAGCAGGCACAGCGTTCATAAGAAGTGAGCTAGGATATGCTGCCTTACCGCCAGGGATGTAAAGGCCGGCACGATCAACCGGAGTGTATTTTGCCCCAAGTAATATGTCGTGCTCATCTTTGTAGGTCCAGTCACTTGGCTTTGTGCGCTCATGATAGCTTTTTATCCTATCGTGAGCTAAATTTAAAGCTACTCTTAGGGCGTTATCTAGAGAGTTATAGGCCGCTTCCATCTCTTTTACGTCGATTATTATGTCGTTTTTGCCTGTGACGCTAAATTTATCAAATTTTGTTATCTGGGCAAAAAGTGCACTATCGCCATCTTTTCTTATCTCGTCTATTATGCCCGCAACCACTGGCATTACAGCGCTCATATCATTATCACTTCGTCTAACAAGCTGCGAAAATTTACTCTCAAAGTCAGCGTCGCTGCTGTGTAAAAACTTCATCTATTATCCTTTATTTTTAGTTTTCTCTCATATCTTTGCTTTTGTGTAATGTTACCTAAAATTCCGCCCTGGTGGATATATAAAATTTCATTACTAAGCTTATCTAAATTTGCAAAAAGAGTCATAAAGCCCACTGGGTCGTAGATAAGCTCAAACTCCACACCACTTTTGCACACTTCAAGCCAAATTTCATAAAGCTCTTTGTATAAATTTCCAAAATGATACTTCTTTGGCGGATTTAGAATTTGCACTTTGCTGTTTTTATCTAGCCCATAAATTTGCTTTTTTAGGTAGTCGCTATCCCCTACGCAAGGAGCTGTAAAGACCCTAAGATCGGTGTGTTTTGCCAGGTAGCATGCGCTTGTACCTGTGCCTGAGGGCAAGAAAATATCAGGCTTTATGCCACTTTTTTTACTCCACTCATTGATCTCACGTGCTTGCGTGATAAAGCCAAGCTCAGCCTCACTCTGCGCCACGCCCTCGTTTATAAAGAGCGCATTTTGACTCTTTGCTAGCTCTTTAGCAAATTTCTCGCGCTCCTCTTTCACAAAAATTTCCATGCCATTTTCAAGTGCAAATTTGAAATTTCCAACTGGATCTTGCTCTAAATTTGAGCTTAGATGAGAGATGACGTAGTAAAATTTAAGCCCTTTTAGTTTGGCAAAAAGACTTAGGCTATACATGGCATTTGACTGGCTTGAGCCATGAGATACGATGGCTTTGATGCCGCTAAGATCGGCCTTTAAAAAATACTCCAGTTTTCTTGCTTTGTTGCCGTTAAACTCGCCTAGCAGATCATCTCTTAAAAGCCAAAATTCTCGCCCTCTTAAGCGAATTTTATCAATCACCCTTAAACTCCAAAAATTTCTCTATCTCGTTGATAGCCTCTTTGTTTGAGAGTGAAAATTTGATCTCGATGCGCCTTGAAGCGTCCTTGTCCTCGACTCCGTCTTTAAAAACCAGCTCATTGTAGCTTCGTCCGCTTGCGACAAGTAGCTTTCTAAGGCGAGTATCACCACTAAATGAATTTATAAACTCCATCACTGCATAAGCTCTTTTTTGCGAAAGCTCTAAGTTATAAATATAGCTTCCGTCGCTATCTGTAAAGCCTTCGATTATGATTTGATCAATGTTTGACGCGATATCTTTATCATTTAAAAGCACGTCGAAATATTTACTAAGCGTGACCTTTAGCTCCTCTTTGACCCCTTCTTTTAAGACTGCACTGCCTTTATCAAAAAGCACTGAGGAGCTAAGCTTTAGCGCGCCTGAGTTTGGATCGATCTCGATGCTTGAGCCTAGCCTATCTTTTAGGGCTGAGATCACTTTTACTCTGATACCGGTTAAATTTTTAACTCTATCGCGAGTAACGTTTAGATCCCTTAAAAGCTCGTCATATCTAGCCTCTCTTTGGCTCACTTGCTCAAGCAAAAAGGCGATCTTGGCTAAATTTTTCTCACTGCTTTCATTTGCGTCACTAAGCGCTCTATCTTTTGATGAAATTTCATCATTTAGCACGATCATCTTTTGATTTAGATCAAAAATGCTAGCATTTAGCTCTTTTATGCTCGTATTTGCGTCCTTGTTTTCCTCTATGAGCTGGGCTAGTTTTTCTTTTAGAGCGTCTATTTGGATAACAAAAATTTCATTTGATTTTTTCAAATTTATATTTTCGTCGCTTATCTTTGAAAGCTCGCTTTTTAGGGCGTCGTTTAGCTCTTCAAGGGTAAAATTCTTACCCTGAGCGTCTTTTAAATTTGCTAAAGCTGCGATGATAGCTTGCTCTTTATTTTCAAGGGTGTTTTGAGTTAGGACGTATTTTACGACGACAGCACCGATAAGTAGCATAAAAACAAAGAGCAGACCAGCCATCAAGTCCGCGTACGAAACCCAAAAGCTCGATTGATCTTCGTTATTTTTGTCTATTTTCATTGCACTAGATTTTCGATCTTTTCTATTACAGAATTTGCTTCTTTATCGATCTCGTCTATATTCTTCTTAAGCTCAGCAATGAGGCTCTCGCGCTCTTTTTCACGCTCCAAGCTCCTGCCCTCTTGCTCGTAGGCTGCCTTAAATATCGTAGCACTCTCCACGAGCGAGGTTCTAAATGCCTTTAATGCTTCGTTTTGCTCTTTCATCAAAGAGAGAGAAAATTCTTTTAAAATGGCGTCAAAACTCTTGATAGTCTGCTCAAATTTAAGCTGGCTCTCTTTTGTGGCGTTTAAATTTCTGCTAAAAATTTCGCCAAGCTTTGCATGCTCGGTTAAAATTTTAACCTCCATATCTTTAAATGCATTAGAAAACGCTCCAACCGCCTTTAATATATCGGAGTGGATTTTTACAAATTCATCTTGTTTTAGTCCAGATTCATTTAGCATTTTTAAACTTACACTAAGCTCTGCCTTGCTTTGATTGATGATATTTTTCTCAACCTCGCAAAGCTCTTTTAGGCTGTTAAATTTCTCATTTGTCTGCTCGCTTAGCTCTTTTACAAATTTATCATCAAGCACCATTTTAAAGGCGTCGTGACTATCTTTAAAGTAGCCTACACTTGCTTTCATGAAATTTGCATTTAGCTCATTTTCCTGCCAGAAAAACTCACGGCTAAGCTCTTTTTGCTCGCTGTAAAATTTCTCAAATTTACTAATGCCGATTTTTTCAAAAAACATCCACCAAAGCGCTAAAAATATGCCATAAATTGATACATAAAACGCCGTAGCCACGCCATTTAGCAGTATGGCGATCTCTTTTTCTAGGCCGTTTGCGGTGCTTGAGCTAAAGCTTGGCATGGAGATAGCGATACTGATAAATGTGCCTAAAATTCCAAGCATAGGAAAGACTGCTTGACCGATGTTTGCTAGGTTGTCATTTCTAAAATTTCTTGTGTAGCTCTCAAAAAAATCTTCAAATTTAGCGTTTGCCTTTTTGACATTTGAAATTTCAAAGAGGTGAGCGATGATAAATTCTTTTAGCCTTATCTTGTAGTCTTTAGCATTTGCTAAGAAATTTGAGTAAGCTACCAAGGCGCTGTGGCGAGAAAAGATAAATGCCACAAAAAGTATAACGCCCATCATCACGATGGTGTGAAGCTTCATCTGAAAATTTATAACGCCAAGATACGCTAGCATCGCCAAGATGTAGATAGCTAAAGGGATAAAGATAACTTTAAAAAAGACAAAGAAAGAGTGAGCTTGGCGCTCTTTTGGCACGCTTAGCTCACTAAAATCATTTTGATTTTGCATAGGATTAGTTCCTATTTAGGCAGTTTAAGTCGCTAAAAGCAGTCTGAAGACGCTTAACCATGCTCTCCTCACCACTTCTTAGCCATTTCCTTGGGTCGTAGTATTTTTTATTTGGCTTATCATCGCCTTCTGGGTTGCCGATCTGACCTTGCAAGTATGCTCTATTTTTAGCCTCATACTCGCGCACACCGTCCCAGAAAGCCCACTGAGTATCGGTGTCAATATTCATCTTGATAACACCGTAACTTACAGCATCTTTGATGTCTTTTAGCTCACTACCGCTACCGCCGTGAAATACAAAATTTACTGGCTTGTCACTTTTTGTATTAAATTTCTTTGCCACATAGGCTTGTGAGTTTTTAAGAATTTCTGGTCTTAGTACGACATTGCCTGGTTTATAGACGCCGTGAACGTTGCCAAAACTAGCTGCGATGCTAAATTTATCGCTTATCTTACTTAGTCTTTCATAAGCAAGCGCGACATCTTCTGGCTGAGTGTAAAGAAGCGCATTATCAACACTTGTGTTATCTACGCCGTCTTCTTCGCCGCCGGTTACGCCTAGCTCGATCTCTAGGCTAATGCCAAGCTCGCTAAGCTCTTTTAGATATTTCTCACACGTGCTTAAATTTTCGTTGATATTCTCTTCGCTAAGATCAAGCATGTGAGAGCTAAAAAGCGGCACGCCGTGAGTTTTTTTATATTCATGACTTGCTTTTACTAGCTCATCTATCCAAGGCAAAAGCTTTCTAGCAGCGTGGTCAGTGTGTAAAATGACTGGCACGCCGTAAGCCTTGGCAAGCAGATGAACATGCTTTGCTCCAGCGATCGCACCAAGAACGGCTGCGTTTTCGCAGGCTTTACCAGCGTAAAAACCTGCACCGCCATTACTAAACTGAACGATAACAGGCGAGTTAGCAACCTTTGCTGCTTCTAAAACAGCATTTACCGAGTCGCTGCCTACGACATTTACAGCAGGTATTGCAAAACCTTGCTCTTTGGCATAAGCATAAAGTTTTGTTACATCATCTCCGCTTAAAACACCAGGTTTTACGATATCTAAAACGCCCATTTTATCCTCCAAATTTTACTTATATTCTATCTTTGCTTTTTGGCGTAGAGCTTCACTTTTTTGTCTAACAGCAGCTTGGAATTTCTCCATTTTAACAGCTTGCTCGATCTCCGCTTTTGCTTGCTCAAAGCTTACAGTGCCAGCAGCTTTGCCATCTTCTTTTAAGATAACATGGTATCCAAACTGAGTTTTAACTGGTTTAGTTGAAACTGTGCCATTAGCCATTGAAAATGCTGCGTCTGCAAAAGGTTTTACCATTTGGCTTTGACCAAACCAGCCAAGCGCGCCACCATGTGCTGCTGAGCCTTTGTCGATTGATTTTTGGCTTGCTAGCTCTGCAAATTTCTTTGTTAGCGCCTCACCTTTTAAATTTTTAAGTTGAGCGATGATGTCGTTTGCTGTTTTTTCATCTTCAACTAGGATATGCCTTGCTTTTGCTTGAGCTGGCTCGTTCATACTTGCTTTGTTTTTATTGTAAAAATCTTTTAGTTCGTTATCACTTACTTTTATGCCGTCAAAAAGCTTTCTCATATAAAGCTCAACCGCGATGCCTTCTTGTGCTGCTTTTACAGCTTTGATGTACTCTACATCTTTTTCGATACCGCTTGATTTAGCATCTTTTAAAAGAAGTTTTCTATTTATTAGATCGTCGATTATACGTTTTTTCTCATTTGGTTGAAGCTTGCTAGCGTCAAATCCTGGCATAGCTGCTGATAAAAGGCTTGAAATATCGCTATCACTTATAGCATCACCATCAACTGTTGCAACTACTGCTGCATTTAGAGTAACAGCTGCTGCTAAACTTAAAACTGCTGGAAACAAAAATTTTTTCATATAAATCCTTTAAAAAATTGATTTTATGGGCAAGATTATATCAAATAAAGCGATAACTTTTCATTTAACTTAATAAAATAAGGTAAAATACGAAAATGAGAACAAAAAAAGATATTTTAGAGATAAAAAGAAGACTTTTAGAAGAGTTTAAAGACGCCAAAAGTGAGCTTAAATTTAGAAATTTATATGAGCTACTTGTCTGTGTCATGCTCTCAGCCCAGTGCACCGACAAAAGAGTAAATTTAATAACTCCGGCTTTATTTGAAGCGTATAAAGATGTCTATGAGCTAGCTAGCGCAAATTTAGCAAGCCTAAAACTAATGATAAACTCGTGCAGCTTTTTTAATAACAAGGCTGTAAATTTAATCAAAATGGCAAACAGCGTGGTTGAGCTTTATAACGGAGAAATTCCGCTTGATGAAGAGAAGCTAAAAGCGCTTGCTGGAGTTGGACAAAAGACCGCTCATGTCGTGCTTTTAGAAGCTACAAATGCAAATGTTATGGCTGTTGATACACACGTTTTTAGAGTGGCACACAGACTTGATCTTAGCCATGCAAAGACACCAGAAGCCACTGAAGCTGATCTTAGCCATGCCTTTAAAACAGATCTTGGCAAGCTTCATCAAGCCATGGTGCTCTTTGGACGTTACACCTGTAAAGCCAAAAAACCGCTTTGCCATGAGTGTATTTTAAATGATCTTTGCAACAGCAAGGACAAGATTATTTAATTTTCTCAAGCTTTGCTAGAAAATTTTTAGCATCTATAAAGCCGATAGTTCTAAGAAATTTTAGCTCATCGCCACCATTAAATAACAAGAGTGCAGGCGGATCAATAAGCCCAAAATTTCTTAGCATTTCATCATTTTGTGATCCACCATTTGTTACATCGATACGAATAAGTGCAAAATTTGCCAAAGCATCTATAACACTACTATCTTTAAAAGTGATCTTTTCTATCTCTTTGCAGCTTACACACCAATCAGCATAAAAATCTACTAAAACGGGTTTGGTTGAGTTTTTTATTACCTCATTTAGTTCATCTAAATTTTTAACGGGATTAAATTTTAACGCACTATCACTTTTTGCCAAATTTAATCCAGAAAGTGGAGAAAAAGCCTCCTTTGAGCCCAAAAATGAACCAACTATTAGCATAACTGAATATATAAAAACCAAGATAAAAAACGCTTTTTTAAACTTAGCCCAGCTTTGCCCTGCTACTTCAAATGCCCCAAAATAAACCGCCATAAAAACGCCTATAATGCCATATCCTAATAGCTCAAAAAATTCTCCAAGCATACGTGCAAGGATCCAAACTGCCATGATGAGCATCAAAAAACCAAAGAATTTTTTCACTTCATCCATCCAACTACCAGGTTTTGGCAAAAGCTTTCCAGAGCTTAGCCCAATAATAAGTAGCGGCACGCCCATACCAAGCCCCATGACAAAAAGCATAATGCCACCATAAAAGATATTTCCACTTTGAGCGATATAAAGAAGCGCACCAGCTAATGGTGCTGCTACGCAAGGTGATACGATGAGAGCTGAGGCAAAGCCCATAATAAAAATTCCAACATAGCCTGAGCTATTTTGCGATTTTTTACTTATCAAATTTTCAAATTTTGCTGGCAATTTTATATCATAAAATCCAAACATACTAAAGCTTAAAATGACAAAAATGGCTGCAAAAGCGCCAAGCACATAGATGTTTTGCAAAGCTCCTGCGATACCAAAGCCAAGTAGGCTAGCTGCCACTCCAGCTAGTGCGTAAGCCAGGCTCATCGCGACAACATAGATAAATGATAATAAAAAGCCTTTTTTTGCATTTAAATTAGCACCTTTTGAGACGATTATGCTTGAAAGTATCGGTATCATCGGAAAGACGCAAGGTGTTAGTGAAAGCAAGAGACCATAACCAAAAAAAGTAAGAAGCGAGATAAAGAAATTTTTATCTCCAAGCCCATTTGCGATATCTTGCTCGCTAGAAAATTCTTCAGCAAAGCTGTCGGTATCGCTTTTTTGCTCTTTTTTAAAAGTGGCGATGCCAAATTTCCCAGCTTGGTCAGTTATCTCATAAATTTTACTTTGCGGACGATAGCAAATGCCGTTTTTAGCACAGCCTTGATAGTTAATGTCAAGTATTGCTTTGCCATTTGAAAGATTTTCTTTTACTAAATTTAATGGGATAAAAATCGAAAAATCTTTTGGATAAATTTCATATTCTCCCGTATTTTCACTACTTGGCAAATTTAATAGCTCATTTATCTTTTTGCCAGCTAGTTTAATCTCAAAACTCTCTTTATAAAGATAGATATTTTCACCAAAGTTAAACTTCACTTCAACATTTTGACTATCAACACTTGGAGTTAAAACAAAGGCTTTACTAACATCTAAAACTTCGGCAAAAAGCGAGCCTGCAAATAAAATAAGCGAAAAAAGAAATTTTAAAAACATACTAATCCTTGCTAAATTAAAAAAGATGATTTTAGTCTAAATTCTTAAATTTATTCTATTTTATTGTAAAATCGTGAAAATATGTGAAATTTTAAAGGAGCAAAGATGTCAAAAGACAAAAAACACCAAAAAAGCGAGAAACTTGGCTATGAGGAAGAGCTTAGACTACTTCAAATTGAACTTTTAAAATTTCAAAATTACGTAAAAGAAAAAGGCCTTAGAGTACTTATGCTAATGGAAGGGCGCGACGCAGCTGGTAAAGGCGGAACAATAAAACGCCTAACTGAGCATCTAAATCCAAGAGGTTGCCGTATAGTGGCGCTTGCTAAGCCAAGTGATGTCGAAAAAACACAGTGGTATTTTCAAAGATATGTGACTCATCTACCAAGTGCTGGAGAGATCGTGATCTTTGATAGAAGCTGGTACAATAGAGCTGGTGTTGAGCCAGTGATGGGCTTTTGCACGCAAGCAGAGCATAAGGAATTTTTACGTGAAGTGCCAAAATTTGAAGAGATGATCATAAACTCTGGCATAATTTTCTTTAAAATTTATCTTTCAATCACAAAAGATGAGCAGAAAAAACGCTTCAAAGAGAGGCAGAATGATCCGCTAAAACAGTTTAAAATTTCACCCGTTGATCAAAAAGCACAAGAACTTTGGGATCAGTACTCTATCGCTAAATATTCTATGCTTCTTGCCTCTCACAATAGCATCTCACCATGGGTCATCGTCTCAAGCGATAATAAAAAAGAAGCTAGGCTAAATGTCTTTAAATTTATCCTAAGTCACGTTGAATATCCAAAAAAGATAAATGACTACTTGGAATTTGACAAAAACGTCGTAAGAGACGGAAGTGAAGAGATAAAACGTATAGAAGAAGGGCTGAATAAAGATAAGTTAAAGAGTATCGATTAAAGAATTTTTAACTTCTAGCTGGCGATTTACTTAAATTTGCTAGCTAAATTTTTAAGCCCACCACATTACTTTTGCTAAAATGACCATTATCAGGCAAAGCACTAGAGCTATTAAATGTGAAAATTTACCAAATGGATCAGGCTTTTTTAAAATAACGACATTAAAAACAGAGATAAAAGTTACAAGGCACATTATGAGTAAAACAGAAATTTTTACAAGCAGTAGCTTTTGAAAGTTGCTTTGCCACCAGCCGAGCTCACCTCCAAAATAGTCTTTTGCCATATAAGCGCCACTTATTAAAAGCAATAAAAATGCTGTGCCAAAAACCTTTGCGCTGCCTTTTGTGTAGGCCTTTTTAACTATTTCAAGGGTTTTAGCATCAACCGTTTTTTTAGCAAACGGATATATGCAAACATCGAAAAATACGTATCCTATAAATACAATGGCACAAATTAAATGAGTAATCAGAAAAAATAAGTACATTTTTTTGCCTTTTTGTTTGGCATTATATAAATTTTAACTATTTAAACTGCTTATTTTGAATCAATCTTAAGAATTTATGAAGATAAATTTATAAAAGAGCAAGGCAAGCGCCCTGCTCTAGGAATTTTACTCGACTTCAGCGTCTATTACGTCGTCGTCTTTTTTGTTGTTTCCGCCGTTTGCTCCAGCATTTTCATCTTTTTTATACATAGCTTCTGCTAGTTTGTGGCTAGCTTTGCTTAGAGCTTCTACTTTAGCATCGATCTGCTCTTTTGAAGAATTTTCATCTTTTAAGACCTCTTTTAGATCATTTAACGCAGCTTCGATGTTACTTCTATCTTCAGCTGGGACCTTCTCGCCAAGCTCGCTCATGCTCTTTTCGGTTTGATGAACTAGTGCGTCAGCTTGGTTTCTAGCTTCAACTGCGTCTTTGCGCTTTTTGTCCTCTTCTTTGTGAAGCTCAGCATCTTTTACCATGTTGTTTATCTCTTCTTCGCTTAAGCCGCTTGATCCAGAGATAGTGATGTTTTGAGCTTTGCCAGTTGCTTTATCTTTTGCTGAAACGGTTAAAATTCCGTTTGCGTCGATGTCAAACTCAACTTCGATTTGAGGTACGCCTCTTGGAGCTGCTGGGATGCCTTCGAGGTTAAAATTTCCAAGTGATTTATTATCCCTTGCAAACTCACGCTCGCCTTGTAAAACCATGATAGTAACGGCACTTTGGTTATCTTCAGCAGTTGAGAAAACTTGGCTTTTCTTAGTTGGTATGGTTGTACCTTTTTCGATGATCTTTGTCATCACGCCGCCAAGTGTTTCGATACCAAGGCTAAGTGGAGTTACGTCAAGAAGTAGCACATCTTTTACGTCACCTTTTATAACCGCACCTTGGATAGCAGCACCGATGGCCACGACCTCATCTGGATTTACACTCTTATTTAGCTCTTTACCAAATGCTTTTTTGACCTCTTCTTGAACTAGTGGTACACGAGTTGAACCACCGACCATTACGACCTCTTTGATGTCGCTTTTATTTAAACCAGCGTCTTTTGTTACCTCGTTTATCTTAGTGATAGTCTCGCCCACAAGTGAGTCGATCATGCCCTCAAATTTAGCACGAGTTAGCTTTTTAACAAGGTGTTTTGGGCCAGTCGCATCAGCTGTGATAAATGGTAAATTTATCTCAGTCTCTTGAGCTGAGCTTAGCTCTTTTTTAGCATTTTCAGCAGCTTCTTTTAAGCGTTGGAGTGCCATGATATCGCCTTTTAAATCGATACCATTTTCGTTTTTAAACTCGCTTACTAGCCAGTCAATGATCTTGTTATCAAAGTCATCGCCACCCAAGAATGCGTTACCGCCAGTTGCCAAAACCTCAACGATATTATCACCAGTTTCTAGCACTGTAACGTCAAATGTACCACCACCTAGGTCGTAAACTAAAATTTTCTCAGCCTCTTTTTTATCAAGACCATACGCAAGTGCCGCAGCTGTTGGCTCGTTGATGATGCGAAGTACGTTAAGACCAGCGATCGTTCCAGCCTCTTTTGTAGCTTTTCTTTGACTATCGTTAAAGTACGCAGGCACTGTGATAACCGCATCTGTTACCTTCTCGCCAAGATATGCTTCAGCATCTTCTTTTAGCTTGATAAGAATTTTTGCCGAAATTTCTTGTGGAGTGTAAACCTTTCCAGCGATCTCAACAGCGCAAGCACCATTTCTATCTACGACATGGTATGGCAAGCGAGCCTTTGCCTCTTCAGCGTTTTTCTCACTACTCATTAGGCCCATGATACGTTTGATCGAGTAGATCGTTTTCTCAGGGTTCGTAACCGCTTGACGTTTTGCTACGTCACCTACTAGAATTTCACCCTTGTCTGTAAAAGCAACGACCGATGGAGTCGTGTTTTTACCCTCTTTGTTTGGGATCACCTTGCTCTCGCCACGTTCAAAAACGCTCACACAAGAGTTTGTTGTACCTAAGTCTATACCTATAACTTTTGACATCTCTTTCCTTTTTATTAGATTTTATTTTTATAAATTTAGTTTGCTACACTGACCATAGCTGGGCGCAAAACCCTACCATTTATCAAATAGCCTTTTTGTAAAGCCTGCACGATCTGACCACTCTCTTTCTCCTCGCTATCGACCCTTAATACCGCATTATGAACATTTGGATCAAACTCAGTGTCAGTAGAGATCTCGACCACACCATGCTTTTCAAAACATTTTTTAAATTGATTTATAGTTATCAAAACACCTTCTTTTATCTTTTTGGCAAATTCATCATCCTCTGGGTCAAAATTTGCTGCCATTTCAAGCGCATCAATAACCGGAAGCAAGTCCCTAGCAAATTTCTCATTTGCAAAATTTGCAATGTCTGACTTCTCTTTTTCATAACGCTTTTTCATGTTTTCAAACTCAGCATTTGCTCTATAATATTTATCAGTGATCTCGCCAAGTTCTTTTTCGAGCTTTTCAACCTTTGAAATATCACCAAGTGCGTCAAAATTTACGCTATCACTAGCTAGCTCTTGCACAGGTTCAGTTTCCGGTGTGTTTTGTTCTTTTATTTCCTCGCTCACGCGGCCTCCTTTATTAGATTTAGAAATTTCACATAGTCAGTATAAATACTGCCAGCACAGATCATCTGAGATTCACTACCAAGGTAGTTTGCATTAAATTTAAGACCCATAAAATTTTCATCAAACATAGGAGAAAATGTAAGTTTTTCATCCATTTGCAGACTAAAACTTGGGTCAAAAACCATCTTAAAACGTCTATCCTTAAACATATCAAAGGCTAAAATTTCATTTTCTTGGAAGTAGATTTTAGTCCTTTTCAGCTCTCTTATTTTACTTTTTAGTTCGCTTAAACCAACTTGAGAGCAGATAAGCTCAAGTTTGTTTAAACTAACTCCAGCAAGATTACTTAAAAATTTATACGTCCTAGCATCAAATTTAATAACGATCTCATCTTCGCCAAAATTTAAGATCATATATCTATCGTTTAAATTTAAAATTTCTAGCAACTCCTTATCGATCGTGCCAAAAATCATACAATAAAGCTCAAATTCATCGCATAACTTTTTCAGTTCTTCGGCATCATTTATCTCCAGATTTATATCACTTATAGTAAAAATTTCACTCCAATACCTTCTCATCGCAGCGATTGTTGGTATCCGACCGCCACTTATATGAAGCTTGGTGATCTCGCCTTCGTCTGAAAGCTTTTTAAAATAAACACGTATCGTAGAAGCCGGAATAGCCGCGCTCATACGAGAGCCAAGCTCATTTGAACCAATAGGTATATTGTCCTGCAAATAAGCCTCGATGATAGAATTTAGTATCAAATCACGTTTATTTGTTTTACTCACTTTTAGCACTCTTTCTTTTTAATTGCTAAGTGGATTATACAACTTTAGTTTATTAATGTCAAGTATTTAAGTTAAAATAATTTATTTATGTATCTTTAGTCTATATAACTAAGCTTATTTAATATTAATTGTATAAGCATTTCCGAAAATAAAATTACAAAAAATAATTAAACAAATTTAAAAGTCTTTTATATTGCCTCTATGTTCTAATGTTTTTATATGTTTTTACGTATTAATATAATGTTTTATAGTATAATATATAATATATTTTAATTTATTTATACGTATTACTATTATTTATATATTATTTTATGTATATTTAATAAAATAATCCGTATAATACTTTAATGATTGAAACAAGTGATATATTTAATTTGCTTCATAATGCAGTTGAGGCAAAAAATATCGGTAAGAAAATTTCACAGGCAAAAATGGCAGAAGAGCTTGGTGTGCCAATGAGAACGTATCAAGATTGGAGGCTTGGCAACTCAAAGCCACAAGCTGCTGCTGCAGTTTGCAAACTTCTTTGTGAGCTTGACGACGATGAAATATTATTTGTTATCAATAAGATGAGAAAGTTATTAGGAAAATAGATGGAAAATTTGACACAAAAAGAGAGAATAGACCTTGAGAGCGTGTTTGCAGCTATCTGCACTAAGAAAGAGCCTAAATTTTTAGGTTTCTATAAAGACTTTTACTCGAGTGCGATTTTAAAATTTTACGTAGTTAAAGACAGAATTAAAAAAATAAGAATCAAGAAAAATTAGTTTTATATTATTTGAGTAGAAAAATATTTTTTACTGCATTTAAAGATTAATAATTTAGATAAATTCTCCTTAAATATTGACTTTATTTAAAGAGAATTTGCCGACTTATTTCTTACCAAATTTAGCTAACGCTCTTTGGTAGTCCTCTTCGCTATCGATGCCGATACTTTGGCTCTCAACCTCTAGCATCGCTATCTTTTTGCCATTTTCTAGGGCACGGAGTTGCTCAAGCTTTTCAGTATTTTCAAGGCTTGAAGGCATAAGAGCGCAAAACTCTTTTAGGCTTTTTACGCTGTATCCGTAAATGCCAAGGTGAGCCTTGTAGCTTTTGCACTCACTTCTGTTAAATGGTATCCTTGATCTTGAAAAGTAAAGTGCATACCCCTCAAAATCAGCCACCACTTTGACTAAATTTTTATCATCCGCAAACTCATCGTCCATCTTTTTATAGCAAGAAAACATAAAGGCTTTCCCCTTGTTTTGCTCGCAAAATGCTCTAAATTTGGCGATATTTTCAGGCTCGATAAATGGTTCATCGGCCTGAACATTTATGATGATCTCACTCTCGCTTAGTCCCAAAATTTGCGCCGCTTCGTTTATCCTGTCAGTCCCACTTTGATGATCTTTGCTAGTTAGCACCGCTTTTATGCCGTGAGCTTTGGCGATATCTAGCACGCTTGGCTCGTCCACAGCAACCACCACATCATCCACGCCACTTACTCTAAGAGCCGTTGCCACAAACATTGGCACGCCATTTATCTCTTTTAAAATTTTATTACTAAACCTTGTTGAAGCAAGGCGAGCTGGGATGATTATCATCGCTCGATCCATTCTAGGACGCACTTTTCAATCTCGTCCTCTTTTATGATGCTTTTATGCAAAATTTTCGCGCTAAATAGCGAGTTTATCGAGCTTGGCACGCTGTCATTTAAGATTTTAGCGGTCTTTGCGAGCGCATCTTTTTCATCTTTTGTATCTTTGATCTGGCACGCCTTGATCATGCTTGGCGTAAATTTCACCCAGTGCGCGGTCGATGTGATGACGTTTACGCGGCCAGCATCCACCATCTTAAAGCAAGTAGCCGTATGCGGATCGATCGCGTAGCCGCCCTTTGCGAGCTTTGCGATGTATGCCTCGCACTCCTTATCGTCGCACCAGCTAGCCTCAAAGTCCTCTTTTAACGCTTCAAGCTCCTGCTTACTAAGCTTATAAAATTTATTTTTTGCAAGACTTTGCATGAGTTCATTTGTTCTAACGCTACCAAATTTATCAAACAGCAAACGCTCGACATTTGAGCTGATCAAAATGTCCATGGCAGGGCTTATCGTCTTAACCAGCTTTTTATCCCTGAGGTCGTAAATGCCAGTGGTGAAAAACTGCGTCAAGATGTTGTTTGCATTTGAAGCGATCTTGATCTTGCCGATCTTTGCGCCCATTTTTTTAGCGTAATATGCCCCAAGAGCGTTGCCGAAATTTCCACTTGGTACGATGATGTCAAAGCTCTCGTTTGCCTTAAGCGCCTTTTGTTTTAGCAAATTTGCGTAGGCATAGGCGTGGTAGATGATCTGAAAGAGAATTCTGCCAAAATTTACCGAGTTTGCCGCGCTTAGTTTAAGGCGCTTTTTCTTAAGCTCAGCCTTAAATTTATCATTTGCAAGTAGCATCTTTAGCGCCCTTTGAGCGTCGTCAAAGTCGCCTTTTATGCCAAAAACCTTTAAATTTTCACCCTGCATGGTCTGCATTTGAAGCTTTTGAACCTCGCTCGTGCCGCCGTCTGGATAAAGACAGACGACCTTGATATTTTCGTCGTTTGCAAAGGTTTGAAGTGTAGCAGGGCCCGTATCACCGCTAGTTGCGCACATGATAAGGTATCTTTCACCCCTCTCTTTGGCTAGTTGGCTAAGCAGCGAGCCAAAGGGCTGAAGCGCCATATCCTTAAATGCCCTCGTTGGACCGTGATATAGCTCATTTACGTATAAATTTTTATCTATTTTTTTTAAAATGACTGGGTGCTTTGGATCATCAAAGCTTGTGTATCTTTTGACCGCTTTTTTGAAAAAGGCCTCTGGCACATCAAATTTAAATAGTGATATGATATAAAGTGCGAGTTTCTCGTAGCTTAATTGTGAGAGCTCTTGCCACTTTGATTTTGTTATTTTTGGAAGCTTCTTTGGCGCGTAAAGTCCGCCGTGAGCAGAGCTTGGGCTAAGCATGGCTGTGCTTAAATTTACATTTTTTATCTTTTCATCTTTTACGCTTCTAGTTGGGGTTAGTCTCATTTTTTGCCTTTTTTGGTTGATTTTTTTATCCAATTTTCATATTTTTTAAAAACCTCTTTTGGCTTAAGCGCCAAAATTTCTGGGGTTTCGTAGCTGTGGTGCTTTCTTATAAATTTAGCTACTTTTTTAAATTTCGCGTCCGTTTTTATGAGTAAAATTTGCTCTTTTTCATCACAAAGCTTCTCTTGCCAAAGATAAATGCTCTTTGCGCTAAAGCTACTCACGCAAGCTGCAAGTCCCTTTTTCACGAGCTTTTTGCTTAGTTTTTTTGCCTCTTTTTTCTTTGCGATTGAGGTGATTAAAATTCTCATTTTGATCTAAATTTTCCTTTTAAAAAGTGGCTCATTATAACAAAATGGGCTTAAATTTGCTGCGCCAAAACCTTTTTAAACTCCTCACTTAGCGTAACTTCAAGCGTGATAAGCGAAACTCTCAGCCCAAAGTCCTTTACCTTTACATAGTCCTTTTGCGTCATCAAAAGCGAGGTGGCAGTGTAACTTTGCAAAATTTCACTTAGCTCTTCTTTTGAAAAGTCGTAGTGATCAGGGAAAAAGACCTGCCCCACGCACTCGCTAAAAAATGCTTCAAGGCGGGCTGGGTTTGCTATGGCGGTTACTAGCACCATTTTTTCGCTTTTGTTTAAAATTTCGCTCTTTCTAAAGTGAGTTTGCCCCTCACATGCGATGAAATCACCAAATTTATAAAAGCTAAACGGATACCTATAAGCTCCGCTTGGTAGGCAAAATTTTAGTCTTGGCTCTGGGTTTGGGCGTACTAGAATATCAAATTTGGCTATGTCGAATTTAGAAAATCCGTCATCCAGCAAAATATACTTTGCGCCATGGGTTTTGGCGTAGTCTATAGCTACTTTTCTATCTTCGCTTACTATCACATTTGCGTTTTTAAGGCTTGTAGCATATATCATCGCTTCATCGCCACTTGCTGCTACGTCAAGTAAAATTTCGCCATTTCGAGCGACAACTTGCATGCCTTTGCTTTTTCTTTTATAGCCTCTAAGAACGATAAAAGCACCTTCGAAATTTTTAGCAATTGCCACGCAAAGTGGAGTCTTTCCGCTTCCTCCAAGGGTCAAATTTCCAACGCTTATTACCTTTATGCCAAAGTCTATTTTTCTAGCAGTAAATTTCTTAAGCACAACAATAAGAAAATAGATAAAACTTAATGGCAAAAGTAAAAATGCTAGTAAAATTTGAAAGAAATTTGGGCGAAAAAAGTAGTCATTCGCCCAAGAATGCAAGAAAATATTTAATTTCTTAAACACGAGTTTTAGAAATTTCTTTTACTTTGTTGCAGATGTATTGCACCTCTTCATCACTCAAACTATGATAAATAGGCAATGACAACACTTGCTGATAATTTTTTAAAGCATTTGGAAAATCATTTACTTTAAGCGAATATTTGTTTTTGTAATAGCTTAGTAAATGTATCGGTATGTAGTGCAATGATGTGTGAATGCCATGCTCTAAAAGCTCTCTGGCAAAGCCGTCACGATTTTTGTTTATCTTAATAATATACTGAGTGTAAATATGCTCACGTTTTTTAACAGGGATTGTTATATTGTGGCACTCGCCAAGCTCTTTATCATAAATTTTTGCGATCTCTTGTCTTCTTTGTATGAGCTTATCTGTTCTTTCTAGCTGCGCAATAGAAAATGCTGCATTTATCGAGTTTATATCATACTTTAAGCCAATATCAACGACATCATAAATATAACTCAAGCTACCGAATTTATCAATGCCATTTACAAGAGCATAGTTGCGAAGTAGTTTTGCTCTTTTATAAATTTCCTCATCATTTGTCGTAAAAAATCCAACCGTTGATATAGGATTTTGCACACGCGAATGTGTTTGAAAGCATGATAAAAAGGAGTCTGAGCCAACTTTTTTGCCATTGTATGTTAAGCCCATACCGCGATTTGCATCATCTAAAATTTTTACGCCGTATTTCTCACAAACCGCCGTTATCTCATCCATCCTAGCACTTTGACCTGCGATATGAGAGATAAAAGCACATTTTAATTTTTTGTGATTTTGTTCTTTTAGTACTTTCTCAAGGGCATCTGGGCAGATGTTAAAATCTTCTTCATCAACATCCACAAAAATAGGTTCAGCATCAAAATGTCTAACAGCTTGTGCAATACTAGGAAAGGCATTTATGGAGCAAATGACCTTATCTCCGCGTTTAGTGTCAAGCGCGCTTAGTGCCAAGTGATGTGCGGCTGCAATATTATTTGTGGTAACTACAAATTTTGCACCAAAATACTCTTTTAACTTTTCTTCAAATCTAGCAACGATATTAGTAGTATTTTCAGAGTGCAAAGCCTCTTCAATAAGCTCACTTTCACGCTCAGTGATAGTTGGTCTATAAAACGGAATCTCTCTCATCTTTAATCCTTTAAATTTTCACTATCAACGGCATTTGTCGTTTAAACCTGTTTGAAACAACTCTATTTTCTATATCCGATACTGCTTTTAATCCGAACTTTTTGATGACTTGCTCCTTGTTATTTTCTAAATTTTCTAAAATCTCATCAATAACAGCATAACTGTAACCTATGTCGCCTTCGTCACTTTGTCCATCCCACAAATCAGCCGAAGGTGCTTTGTCAATAAAATTTTTATCAACCCCAAGATGTTTTGCAAATTCAAAAATTTCACTTTTGTAAAGCTCTCCGATAGGATTTATTGCACATGCTAAATCCCCAAATATCGTACCGTATCCAAGCATAAGCTCACTTTTGTTGCTTGTTCCGATAACTAGAGCGTTTATACTAGATGAATAATCATAAAGCAAGCTCATTCTAACTCTAGCTGCTAAATTCCCTTTTCTTAAATTGCTTAAATTTACATCTATCGTTTCGTAAAAGGCATTTAAAATGCCCTCTATGGATAAAACCTTATATTTTATGTTTAATTTTTCGCATAAATTTAAGGCATCGTCCATATTTTGTCTGTTTGATGATGCTGTTGGCATGATGAGTGCATGAGTTTCATTTGGTTTTGCTCTTGCACACAAAGTCGCTACTACAGCAGAATCAATACCTCCACTAACACCCAACAACAAATTTTTATCTTTAGTTTTATCTTTTAAGCTTAAAACTAAAGTTTCTTCGATCTTTTGATACTCCTTCATTCTTCCTTTGCCTAGATTTGCTTCCTTTTGCAAAAATTATACTAAGTGAATTTAAAATTTTTCTTTAAGTTTAAGTAAAAAGATGTAAAATTTTAAGAAATAATAAATTTAAGGTAAAAAATGAGAGTAATGCACAAAAGTTTTGGAGATTTTGGCACTAATTGTTACATAGTTACAAAAGATAACTCATCTTTAGTGATAGATCCAGGAGACGGGGCAAAAGAATGGGTTTTACAAAATGCTAAAAATTTAAAAGCCATCCTTTGCACTCACGGGCATTTTGATCATATTTTTGATGCTGGTAAATTAAAAGATGAGCTAGAAATTCCAGTTTATATTAACAAATTTGATGCTTTCATGTGTGAGAGTGATATTTTTGGTTATATGAAAAGTACTTTTACTCCGGATGTTTTGATTGATAATGATGAGAATTTTAACATTGATGATTTTTGCATCAAATTTCATCATTTTCCAGGACATACACCAGGCTGCTCGATGATAGAGATAGATGACATGATGTTTAGTGGGGATTTTTTATTTAGAGGAAGCATAGGACGCTGGGATTTTCCTTTTTCAGATAAAAATAAAATGTTAAAAAGTCTAGAAAAGTGTAAAAATTTAAAAGGTAACTTCACGCTTTATCCGGGACACGGGGAAGGCAGTACACTAAAGGCCGAGCAAAACAATATTGATTGTTGGATAGATATAGTAAAAAATAGCTAAAAATTTAGGTGGTATTAATTTCAAGTTTCAAACTTCTAGAACACACTTAATCACTATTTAAAAATTTATATTTTTTTATAAAACTAAGGATCGATCAAAAAAGATAGAGAAATTTTGTATGGGGTCTATTTTAAATTCTAAAAAGATCCGAGCGAAAACTCGCTCGGATATAATGTTTTAGAAGCTATATTTTGCTTCAAATCTTATACGATTTTGTTTAAAGCTTTCACCATCTTTTTTATCTTTAGCAGCTGCATACCAAGTTAAGAAATTAAGCTTTTTGCTATATTTATAGCTAGCTTGTGTATACCACTCATTTCTTTTTGCTCTCTCTTTATCAAGAGCATAGCTTGTGCCTTTACCTTGAGTATAGCCAGCACCAAGACCAAATTTATCTATGTCATATCCAGCATTAACAAACCAGTAATCGTTGTCACCTTTGATATTATTGTAGTATTGTTTGCCACCACCACTCATTACGCTATTTAGTATTTTAGCTGGGTTGATTAGCTGACCATTTGCATCGATTGATGTAAATGCGATTTTACCACTATTTCTAGCATCATTATCTTTATTTTTAGCGTCAAATTCTAAGTAGCCAGCATTAAATTTAGCACCAAATAGTTTCGTTCCAGCTTGAACAGCCCAAAAATCAGCATCAGCTACTTTTTTGTGATCTGAATCGCTATAAACATATTGACCTTTTAGGTTTAGATTTATATCGTCAGTTACATTAAAACTAAATGCTGCTTCAGCACCATAAAGTGTTGCAATTTCTTGTAGATTTGCAATAGCCACCTTAAATGATACTGGATCATAGCTACCAACAGCACCTAGATAATAAAGGTTAGCAGGAGCGTCATGGAATTTTGTACCATCCGTTACTTCTTTTAGGAAAGGTCCATCTACTTCATCACTATTGTTTTCTATGGCATCATAAGCAGCAGCTGTTAAAGTAAGACCAGATACATCTGTACTTACCACTTTTAGACCAGTAGCTGCTATATCACCATCATCATAGAAAGTTTTGATAAGTTGTTTACCAGCTGTAATAGTAGTGTTAGATACTTTGTATCCTAGATACATCTCATATACACCAAAAGAATTTGTTGTATTTGTTTTATCTGTACCAGTTGCTACTTTATCGCCTGAATCATCAGTGGCAGAATATCTTAGTCTTAAAACACCAAAGAAGTTATCGTCTATCGCAGCTTTAAATGCTGTCTCCATTCTAAACGCATGACCAGCACTATTACCCTTTACAGTATCAGCTGTAGTTTTCTTAGTACTATCATTTGTATAACGATATCTTGCAAATCCTGAAAGATCTACATTTTTTATAGCTTCTTCAAGTGGAGTTGCACTTGCAACGCTTGAAAATGCACCTAAAGCAACCAAAGCAGCTAAGCTAACTTTTGTAAGTTTCATCTAAATCTCCTTTTGATAAAAAGTTTTGAAAGGATATTATCATAGAAAATTAATTTTATTGCTTAATTTTCCTTAAAATTTTAAAAAATGTTACCAATTATTTACCAAAATAGGATAATGAGATAAAGATTGTCTTTTTAAAATTTCATTTTATTTGGGATTAAAAATCAAAAATTTTTACTTACTTTTAGCTATTAGCCTTAGCTTCTTCTCGTTCTTTTTTCTGCCTTATAGCAGCTTCTTTTTGGATATTTTTTTGTTGAGCCAAGAAGATATGCTCTTCAAGTGTGACAAGTTGAAATACTCCTTCAAAAATTTTTATATCTTTAACGTATCCAAGCACTTTCACTTCTCTTTTTCTACTCTCTTCAAATCTTGCTTGAGCGTCAAATTCCACTACATCGCCAAGCTTTAGCGGTCCAAAGAAATTTATCCTAGCCCCGATACTAACGCAAAATTCTTCATTAATAGCTAAAAGGGCAGCATGATTTGCGCCCATAAAAATAAATCCGCTATGAATAAGCCCCTCAGTATCGCACACCATATCATCCGTAGTAAAAAATCTAGTCTTTGCGTGATTTTTTTCAAGTAAAAATGCCGTTCCACTAAAATTTAGCTTTGTAAGTGGAGCGGTTTTGATCTCGTTTCTTAATGGATTTTCATCTTCTGGTAAGATTATTTGCGATTCATCTTTTGTATCATAGATATTTTCTTCTGCCATTTTTATCCTTAAATTTTAACTCTAACATATGCTCTTTTTGGGGCTGGATAGCCCTCGATTGTTTTTGTACTGTCATTTGAATCTAAGAAATTTCCAAGACTCTCGCCGTCTATCCACTGCGTTTTTCGCTGCTCATTTAGATCAGTCACCTTTGTCTCGAGTAGGGTAAAATCTTTAAATTTAGCCCTCTCGCACCAGTTTTGCAATGCCGAGAGAGTCGGTACAAAGTAGATATTTGGAATTTTTGAGTATCTATCTTTTGGGCTCAGCGCAAAATCGCCATCCATGTCAATATACATAGTATCCAAAAATAGCTCGCCTCCAGGATTCAAAGCCATTTTTAGCTCTTTTAACATCTTAATAGGATCGCTTCTGTGATATATCACGCCAAGGCAAAAAATGATGTCAAATTTCGCTGCGTATTCAGGCAAGCTCTCTACCCCAAGAATCTCGTAAGCGATATTTGAGCGGATAAATTTATTTAAAAAAGCAAACTGCAAATATGTATGCACACTAGGATCAAAGCCAGTTATGCTTTTTGGATCGTACTCAAGCATCTTAAACATATAATAGCCGTTATTGCAACCAACATCAGCCACGCTTTTTCCAGCTAAATTTAGGTGTGGGGCAAGGATATTAAATTTAATAAAACTTTGCCACTCGCTATCTATATATATATCATCAAGTAAAAATGGCCCTTTTCTCCAAGGCTTTAGGCTAAGGGCCAGATCATAAATTTCATATTTTCCGGCTTTATTTAAATTTTTAAATTTCACATTTACACTATCTTTTAGCTCAAGCTCGCAGTCAAAATTTGCTAAATTTTCTATCCTATTATAAATTTGCTTTTGCTGCTCATTAAATTTACTAAGATCCACGCTATTTCCAGTCGACGATGTTGTGCGGACACTCTTTTTGGTAGGTGCCAGTCGCGTCATAATACTCTTTACAATCATTATAATATTGAGTCGAAACTCCACGCTCGTTCATATAAAGACAACCATTGCAAAATAGCGCTATAAAGCCTAAAAATATAATCTTTTTCATGTGGCGGATTTTATCATAAATAAAAATTTTATGCTAGAATAGCAGGCAGTTTTAGAGCCAAGTTTGGCTAAGATTAAGCAAAAAGGCATTTTATGCAAAGAAGAGATTTTTTTAAATTCAGTAGTCTTTTAGGTGCAGCGAGTCTGCTTCCAAATGTTAGTTTAGCTAGCGATGAGCCAGCAAATCTAGTTGTTAGAAATTTCGATGTAAATTTCAAACACCAGCTGCTCGAAAAAGGCAAAAGCTCAAAAATTTGGCTACCCCTTCCACTAAGCACCACTTATCAGCAACTAACCCAAGACTACGTCATAAACACAACCGCTAAAAACATCTATATTTCAGATACGCTAATACCTACAATGTATGCTGATTTTGAAGAAAACGAGCCAAGACCTATCTTAAATGTGCAGTTTAAAATTCAAACAACAGAGCGTAATACTGACTTTAGCAAGGTAAATTACGATCCAAACGAGAAGGTTGATCCTGCTGTTTTGGAATTTTTAAAACCAACTTCACACATCCCAACTGACGGCGTCGTAAGAGCAAAAGCGCTAGAGATTATCGGCGATACTAAAGGCGATTTGGAGCGTGCAAAGGCTATTTATACTTGGGTTGCAAACACTATGCAGCGTGATAACAGTGTCCTTGGATGTGGCACGGGCGATGTTAGAGCGATCCTGGAAAGTGGCAAGCTAGTTGGTAAATGCACCGATATAAACTCAGTTTTTGTGGGACTTTGCAGATCAGTTGGCATCCCAGCAAGAGAAATTTTTGGCATTAGAGTTGGTCAGTCTAGATTTTCAGATCAAATGGGTAGCGCAAAAGATGGCGTAGCTAAAATTTCAGGCGGACAGCACTGCAGGGCTGAGTTTTACTTAAAAGGCTATGGTTGGATACCAGTTGATCCAGCAGACGTCACAAAGGTTAGACTTGGTGAGAAATTAACAAACGACGATGCTAAGATCGTAGCTGTTAGAGACTTTTGCTTTGGCAACTGGGAGATGTGCTGGATAGGCTTTAACTATGGCCGCGACTTTATCTTAAAACCAACTCCAGAGCAAACTCCGCTAAACAACTTTGGCTATCCATACGCTGAGGTTGATAGCAACACACAAAACTACTATTCGCCAAAAGAATTTAGCTACGACTACGTCTCAACAGAGCTAAAATGAGAGCCTTTTGGCTGATACTAACATCCATAGGTAGCGCCATCGGTGCTACCTTGTGCTGCTTGCCGGCACTTCTTTTCTTGCTTTTTGGCACTTCTTTTTCATTTCTATCTTGGACACAAAATTTATACGAGTACCGCGTCCCTTTAAGCGTCGTGGCGGTCATTTGCTTTGTGATTTCAGGCATTGCTCTATTTTACAAGCCAAAAAGCTGCAACCTAAGCTACAAAAAGAAAAAATGGATAATTATATATATACTTTTTGGAGTAATTTTGCTTTTACTCCTTACATACCCAGAGCTTTTAGGAGAAATTTATGCATAAAATTTTAGTTTTAGCCCTTTTAGTAGCAGCAAGCTATGCTGATAAAAAGATAGAAATCTCTGTACCCAGCATGCACTGTCCGCTTTGCACGGCAATAGTAAGAAAGGCTACTCTTAGCGTTGATGGCGTAAAAAAGGCAGATGTATCGCTAAAAGAGCGAAAAGCTGTCGTTATAGCAGATGATAAGCTCGATGAAAAAGAGCTTTTAAAAGCAGTCGATGCGACTGGCTATAAGGGCGAGATAAAATAAATTTACGGAGGCAAATATGTCAAATAGTGAAATTTTAAAGAAATTTGAGACACTTGCTGCGATACCACACTGCAGTTATGAGACTGATAAGATGCGTGATTTTCTAGCTAGCTATGCAAAAGATAAGGGCTGTGAGGTTACAGTCGATAAATTTGGCAACATTCATGCGTTTAAAGGTAAGCCAAAAATTTGCTTGCAAAGCCACTACGATATGGTCTGCATGGGCGATGCTCCAAAGATCGAAATAGTTTACGGTGATGATGGCTACATGAGGGCTAAAAAATCATCTTTAGGTGCCGATAACGGCATCGGCGTGGCTATCATGATGCAGATGATAAGCGAATTTGACGACATTGAGTGCCTCTTTACAAACAACGAAGAAGTCGGCATGATCGGAGCCACTGGCTTTAGTGGCGAGTTAAAAGCCAATAAACTTTTAAATTTAGACAGCGAAGAAGACGACCGCGTCACTATCGGCTGTGCTGGCGGTGTAAATTTATTTGCTACTATTGCGCTTAATAGCAAAAAGACAAAAGAGAGCACGCTTTATGAGGTAAAAGTAAGCGGCCTACCTGGCGGACACTCTGGCAACGAGATACATAAAAATATCCCAAATGCGATCAAGGTTTTGGCGGCATTTGTGACAAAAAATGGCTGCAAGCTTGTTAAATTTGAAGGTGGCGAGCGAAGCAACTCTATCCCAAGCGGCGCAACTGCGCTAATTTTAAGCGATAAAGAACTAAAAAGCGAGTGTGAGAATTTAAGCGTGAAAAAGCTTGGCACTGGAGATGAAATTTTAGAAAACGGCGAGAAAATTTTAGCACTTATTAACTCATTTTCACAAGGTGTAAGAGCCTATAACTGCGAGCTAGGCATACCACAAGATAGTGTCAATCTCTCACTTGCAAAGATCAAAGATGATGGCACACTTGAAGTGGAGTTTTTTGCAAGATCAATGAGTAAAGATGGGCTAAATAGAATGGAATTTGAAATTTCAGAGCTTGCAAAAACGCTTGGCTTTAACGTCATAAGCAAAGATAGAAATCCAGCATGGAAGCCTATAAATGATCAATTTGCAAACGACATCCTAGAAGAGCTAAAAATTTATAAGCCAAATGCAAGGATAACAGCTGTGCATGCTGGACTTGAATGTGGCGTGCTTTTGGAGAAAAAAGCGGGTCTTAGTGCTTGCTCAATAGGGCCAAACATCCATTCACCTCACTCAACAAGAGAATGCTGCGAGGTTGAATCTGCGCTTTTTATAGAAAAAGTCGTTCGCGGTATCGTTAAAAAATATAACTCATAAAAAATAAAATTTGCTAGAAATTTCTAGCAAATTTTGATTCTGCGTTTTTATAGATTTAGAATTTGCTCTTGAGAACGAGCAAATTTATATTATTTTCCAAACTCATAAACGATCTTGCCACTTTTTATCGTGGTAGTCGCTGCGCCCTTTAGTTTTTTACCAAAAAGCGGAGAATTTACCGATTTTGAGCGGTTTATCTTTTCATCATAAATGTACTCGATCTCAGGATCGATCACCGCGATGTCAGCTAGCATACCCTCTGCAAGTCTGCCCTTATCTTTTAAATTTAGCATTTTAGCTGCGTTTGTAGAAGTTAGCTCCACCATTCGCTCTAGGCTTATAACGCCCTCATTTACGAGCTTTAGCGTAAGTGGCACAAGGGTTTGAAGTCCAATGATACCAAATGGCGCCTTGTCAAATTCCACTATCTTTTCGTCCGTGTGGTGTGGGGCATGATCGGTGGCGATAACGTCTATAAGGCCGCTTTTTAGCGCCTCTCTTACAGCTTTTACGTCGCTTATCTCACGAAGTGGCGGCGACATTTTGAAATTTGTATCGTAAGCATTTTTCAAAATTTCATCGTCGCTAAAGCTAAAGTGATGTGGTGTCGCCTCGCAAGTGATGTTTATGCCCTCTTTTTTACCCATTTCGATGATCTTTAGCGAGTACTCCGAGCTTACGTGAGCGATGTGGATGTGCGCTTTAGTGAGCTTTGCAAGCAGCATATCGCGGCTCACTGCGATCTCCTCTTTCTCTCTCGCCATGCCGCGAAGTCCAAGTATGGCTGAGACCTTACCCTCGTGCATGACGCCCTGCCTGCAAAGCGAGCAGTCCTCTGAGTGGCTTATGCAAAAGCTACCAAACATGCTTGAGTACTCAAGCGCCGCTCTCATAACGCTTGAGCTAGTCACTGGTAAGCCATCGTCACTAAATGCAACTGCGCCAGCCTCTATAAGATCGCCCATTTCGACGATCTCGTTGCCACTAAGTCCTTTGCTGATGGCTGCGATTGGTAAAAGATCGATCAGTCCGCAGTTTTTAGCCTTTTCTATCATCGCTCTTGTAATCGAGGCGTTGTCATTTACTGGGTTTGTATTTGCCATGCAAAGGCAGGTGGTCACTCCTCCAGCTACGGCTGCTTGCGAGCCTGAGATGATGTCATCTTTATACTCTTGGCCAGGATCGCGAAAATGCACGTGCATGTCGATAAGTCCTGGCATTACGAGCTTATTTGTGGCGTCGATGACTTTTTCAGCCTCAAATTTCTCACTTCCGATTTTGGCTATTTTGCCATTTTCTATTAGGATATTTGCCTTAAATTTCTCGTCGCTATTTACGATAGTGCCGTTAATTATTGCTATTTTCATCGTTAGCCCCTATTTTTTGCAAGCGTATTTAGTATCGCCATTCTTATAGCAACGCCGTTTTCTACTTGATTTAGTATGACTGAGTGCGCGCCATCAGCCACGTCTGAGTTTAGCTCCACGCCCCTATTTATCGGTCCTGGGTGCAGCACGATCGCGTCAGGCTTTGCTAGCTTTATCCTATTTTTGTTTAGTCCAAAGAATTTTGAGTACTCTCTCGAACTTGGAAACGCCACGTCCGCACCGCCACGCTCTAGCTGAATGCGAAGCATGATGATGACATCACTGCCCTCGCAAGCCTCTTCCATATTTTTGCAAATTTGAGACTCAAAGACCTCAGCATCTTTTGGCATCATCATCCTTGGCGCAAAGAGCTTTAAATTTATGCCAAATTTCTTCATCGCCCAGATGTCAGACCTTGCCACGCGGCTTCTAGCGATGTCGCCGATGATCGCCACATTTAGGTTTTTATCTAAAATTTTGCCATGCTCTCTTAACGTAAAAAGATCAAGTAAAGCTTGACTCGGATGTTCATTTGTGCCGTCCCCTGCGTTTACGACGCTAGCCTCTGTCCTATCAGCTGCAAATTTCGCAGCTCCAGAGCTTGGGTGACGAAGCACGATGATATCAGTTCTCATAGCAGCCATGTTATTCATCGTATCATTTAAGCTTTCGCCCTTTGTCACACTCGAGCTTGATGAGCTGAAATTTATCGTATCAGCTCCAAGTCTCTTTGCAGCAATTTCAAAGGATGTCCTCGTTCTAGTCGAGTTCTCATAAAATGCGTTTATCGTGGTCTTTCCACGAAGATAGTCATTTTTTTTCACTTGGCTTAAATTTAGCTCCTTAAACTCTTTCGCCGCCTCTAAAAAATATAAAATTTCTTCCTTGCTAAGCTCTCTAGTTCCTATCAAATCTTTATGTTTGTAGCCCATTTTAAGCCTCTTAAATTTATTTTGCTACGAAGTCGCAAGCTGGTTGGTAGCCGTTATCACAAGCTTTTTTAAATAAAGCCTTCGCTTTTTCTTCGTTCTTTGCTTCGTTTGCGTCTTTATCTTTTACAAGGCCATAAGCGATCATTTCACCTAGTTTTTCGCACGCCATGCCCTCATTTTCGTCACACATTTTTGTAAAAATTTTCTCAGCCTGAACTCTATCTTTTGCTACGCCGTCGCCGTTAAATAGCATGATCGCATTCATCGTGCAAGCTTTTTTCTCGCCCTCTCCACAAGCCTTATTAAAATAAAGATAAGCTTCATTGAAATTTTTCTTTGCATAAAGCTCATTTGCTTTGTCTAAATTTTCATTTGCCATAGCATTTAACGCAAAAACCGCTGCCACTAAAACTAAAATTTTCTTCATTTTCTTTCCTTACTTAAATAATTTCGAATGATGTTTTTTCATATATTCAACTATCTCTATGACCTCATCGCTTCCGCTAGCGTCAGAGTTTTCTAGCGCATCATCGATGCACTCGACATAGAGATTTGCCGCCTCTTCAAGCTTGTCCTTTTTTACTCCAGCATAGTAAAACATCGCCTCAAGCACCATACTAAGCTCATAGCTAAGTTCTTCTACGCTTACCTCTTCTTCTTTCATATTTCCTCCTGTATTTTTTTGGTTATTAGATCTACTATCTGTGCTTTGATTGGCTCGTAGCTAAAGCCATCTTTGAAATTTGCAAATAATCCGCCGCTTGCGTTCACGTGTCCGCCGCCGCCAACTAGGTGCTTTGCCATGGCGCTAACGTCAAGCTTGCCATTTGCGCGAAAGCTTAGTGTTTTTTTATTTGTCACGTCGATAAAGAAGTCAAATTCAGGATTTGCTACTAAAAAATCGTTGCCAATAACCGAAACGTTGCCGATATTGTAGGTTAAAATTCCTTTATGATCTTTATAGCTTATGCTAAATTTCTCTTTATTTTCACTAAGCTTTTTTACGACATAGTTTGAGATTAGATTGCTTAGCGTGTCGTCTTTATCCTCTTTGAAAAATGACTTTTTGATGGCGTGTATCTGCATATCAAGCCCAATGTAATCGTTTTTTTCGTTAAAAAAATTACTCGCTTCTTTTAGGACGTGATCCATATACAGGTTGTTTTCAACTTCAAACATCACCTTGTTTATCTCTTTAGCGTTTGCAACAAGTCCCAAACAGACCTTGCCCATCTCAAAATTTTTATCATCTTTTAGCCAGATATCTACAGCATTTACGACGTCACTAAAAATTTCAAGCTCTTTATTTTTGCCAAAAATTCCTGCAAAAAAGTCGTAAGTGATCTTTGTAGCACACCTTGAGCTATCCAAAAAATACCACGGATAGGCACTAGCACACTCTGCACCGCTTTGGTGATGATCAAGCAAAAATAGCTTTATATTTTTACCCTCTATCATCTCAGTAAAGCTCTCGCACTGGGCTAGAGTTAAATTTAGATCAGTAATCAAAATGATGTTTTTATCATCGTTTGAGGCATCTATCTCAGCTAAAATTTGAGCAAATTTATCATCTATCTCTCTGCCGTAATTTGAGTTTAAAAATTTCACATCTTTGAAGTAAAAATTTGTTATGTATTGCGCGCCGTATCCGTCAAGATCGGTGTGTGAGAGGTGATAAATTTTCATCTTTTTCCTTTATATATTTTCTATTTCTATGACGCCAACTGTTTCAAATGGCGTATTTGCAGAGATCTCAGCAAAACTTAGCACCACTATGTCGATGGCAAAATTTGCACAGATATTTGCTATAAATTTGCGCAAGCTTGGCTCCACGCAAAGTACAATTTCACCGTGCTGGCTCATCGGACGCTTCTCTTTTTCACGCCTTAGAGCCTGCACGATAGACGATGTCTGAGCTACATTTATCATCAGGTGGTATGCGCCGTCTTTATACTGCACCGCATCCATGAGCTTTTGCTGGACCGCACTATCTAAAATGTAAAAATTTAACTGTCCCTTTTCATCGACATAAAGAGAGGTAATAACACGTGAGAGTGCTGCACGAACATGCTCGATGATCATGTCTAAATTTTTACTAACCTCGGCGATATCACTAATGGCCTCAAGTATGCTAAGCAGGTCTTTGATTGGGATATTATCTTTAAGCAGCGTTTTTAAGACCTTTTGGATCAAATTTATAGGTGCGATTCTTAGCGTATCCTCTACCACAACTGGGTAGTCGATCTTTAGTTTGTCTAGTAAATTTTGCGTCTCTTGGCGAGTTAGAAGCTCAGCTGCGTTTTGCTTTATAAGCTCACTCATATGCGTTGAGATGACGCTTGCAGGGTCAACTATCGTGTAGCCACTAAGGATGGCGTCCTCTTTCACACTAGCATCGATCCAAAGTGCATCTAGTCCAAAAGCTGGCTCTTTTGTTGGAATTCCCTCGATATCTTCACTCACAAGACCGCTATCCATTGCTAGAAATTTATCCGCATAAATTTCACCCTGACCGATGATGATACCTTTTAGTTTAAAGCGGTACTCATTTGGTGGAAGCTGAAGGTTGTCGCGAATCCTTATCTTTGGCATCAAAAAGCCAAGGCTTGAAGCGATATTTCGCCTCATAGCGCGAATTCTCTCGATAAGATCCACATCGGCTAGTTTTAGCAGTCCATACCCTAGGTCAAGCTCTAAAATTTCAAGCTTTAATATGTCATTTATCTTTGTCTCTTCTTCTCTTGCTATCTCTTCGTCACTCTTCTTTGGAACTTTGACAGCAGTGCCACTTGTCGCACCAGCTCCTGTGGCGCCAGGCACACCTGCTCCGGCCTTTTTAGAAGCAGCTTTGTCTTTTGGCGCAAGGTTTAAATTTAATCCTCCATCTTTTGTCTGCTTTATGATGTAGCCAAGCCCCAAAAATAACAGCGCAATAAACCCAAGAGATAGTGTCGGAAGTCCAGGAACCAGGGCAAACATAAAGAGTATGAAGCCCACTATTAGTAAGGTTTTATAGTCTCCCAAGAGTTGATTTAGAGTACCTTCTGCGAAGTCCTCATCGTCTTTGCTAGCCCTTGTGATGATGATGGCAGTAGCTGTTGATGTGATAAGTCCTGGGATCTGGCTCACAAGGCCATCACCGATAGTTAGGATCGTATAATACTGAGCCGATGTCGCCATATCAAGGCCGTGCTGAAACGAGCCGATAGCAAAGCCACCGATGATGTTGATGATAGTGATGATGATGCCAGCTACGGCGTCACCTTTTATAAATTTAGACGAACCATCCATCGCGCCGTAGAAATTTGCCTCGCCGATGATGGCTTGACGTCTTTCACGCGCTGTTTTTTCGTCAATCAAACCTGCGTTTAAATCCGCATCTATCGCCATTTGCTTACCTGGCATCGCATCAAGTGTAAAACGTGCTTGCACCTCGCTCACACGGGTTGAACCCTTTGTTACGACCATAAAATTTATGAGAACCAAGATACAAAAGACGATGGTTCCGATGACAAAGTTGCCACCAACGACAAAATTTCCAAAGCTTGAGATGATCTCGCTGACCGCTTCTGGGCCATTGTGACCTTCGCTTAAGATCATACGCGTAGTTGCGATGTTTAGCGAGAGGCGAAAAAGCGTAACAATAAGGATCAGTGTCGGAAATGTACTAAGATCGGTTGGTTTTGGCACATAAATCGAAATTAAGATTATAAGCACAGAAATAGAAATAGAAAGTGCCAAGAAAAAGTCAAGCACCGCGCTTGGAAGCGGTACGATAATGATAGCAAGGATGGCAACAATGATACCAACGATGCTAAGACTTTTAAACTTAACAATTGGCGCAAGAAACGGCGCTACAAGAGTTAATATGTTATTTTTTTGCTTTGCCAACTTTACTTCTTAACGATGTCGCTTAGTTTTATCGCATCAAGCATCTCGTCGATCTTGCTTTGAAGGCCGCTAAACATAGACCAAATTTGACAGCTTGAGGCTTTGTTTGACGGGCAGCCATCTGCAGAAGATGAGCACTCAAAGACGTTAAGTTCACGTTTTTCAGCGCACTCTATTATCTTTTTTATGCTTAAATTTTCAGGTTCGTTATTTAGCGCGAAACCGCCATTTGCCCCTTTAAACGACTTTAAAATTCCATCTTTTGCAAGATTTTGTAAAATTTTGGCTAAAAAGCTTTTTGAAATTTTAAGTTCATTTGAGATCGTATCAACATCAACTGGAGATGATTTTTGAGATATTAAAATAAGTGAAAGTAGAGCGTATTCGCTTGCCTTTGTAAAAAGCATTTATCTTCCTTAAGTCTTTAAATAGCCATTATTCTATAAAATTTTTACTGCATTTTTCATTAATTTTTAAAAAGCGTAGTTTTATCTAACTTTATGTTTTAAATGCTATAATCGCTCTTTCAAAATTCACCAATCAGGAGGTCATTATGGCTTTGGATTCGGCTAAAAAAGCTCAAATAGTTGCGAAATTCGCTAGAAAAGAGGGAGATACAGGCTCTCCAGAAGTTCAAATAGCTCTTTTAACAGCTAGAATAACTGAACTTACAGAACACCTTAAAATTTTCAAAAAAGACTTTTCATCACGCTTAGGTCTTTTAAAGCTAGTTGGTCAAAGAAAAAGACTTTTAAAGTATCTTAAAAACAAAGACTACTCTACATATTCAAAAATAATCTCTGAGCTTGGCTTAAGAGATAAATAATCCATCGGAGAGCGATCCGCTCTCCTTACTAAATTTCATTTATACATTTCTTTTATTCAAAAATTTAAAGCTCAATTTTAAAATTTTCTATCTTTAGTATTAATTTATCTACTCACAATATGACTAATCTTTTTAAATAAAGTAAAATTAGAATTAATTTCTTCGTTTTATATAAAAAGCTAAATCTCTATATCTTTATTTCTTTTATAATAAATTTATCAATTTTAAATAAATTTTAAAACCCCTAAATAATTGACTTTAATAGAATTAAATTAATTTTAACTTAGATTAAAAATTTATTTTTGTAGATAAAGAATTTTTATTAAAGATTAAGAATTTGGCTAGTAATATTACTCAAAATAAATATGCAAAAAATGCATAATTAGAAGGAGAAAGTGATGAAAGAAGGCAAAGTCATCTGTCCTTATTGCGGGACAGGCTGTCAAGTAACCTTGCACGTGGAAAACAACGTCGTTCGTGCCGCTACTGGCGTCGAAGACAATCCAGTCAATCAAGGAAATTTATGTTTAAAAGGCTTTTATGGCTGGGACTACGTTGCAAGTCCAGATAGACTTACAAAGCCGCTTATTAGAAAGAAAAATGGGATCTTTTCAAAAGATGGTGAATTTGAAGAGGCAAGCTGGGACGAGGCGCTTAATCTTGTCGTAGAAAAGATGAAAGAAGCCAAAGAGAAATACGGCCCAGACGCATTAGCTGGAAATTTCTCAGCACGTTGCACACTTGAGGACAACTACGTTGCTCAAAAACTAATGCGCGCTGTAATTGGTACAAATAACGTCGACCACTGCGCTAGAATTTGACACGCTCCGACAGTAGCAGGACTTGCTAAAACAATCGGAAACGGAGCTGCCACAAATAGCTTTACAGAGATTGGCACTTATAGTAACTGCATATTAATGATAGGCTCAAACCCAGAAAATGGTCACCCAATCGCAGCTATGCACATTCAAAGAGCGCTAAACCGCGGTGCAAAACTGATCGTTATCGACCCTATTAAGACTGAGTTTGCAAGTAGAGCCGACATCCACTTGCAGCTAGAGCCAGAGCACAACATCCCAGTTATTAATGCACTTCTTTACACTATCATCGAAGAAGGCCTTGTAAATGAGGAATTTGTAAGAGATCACACAATAGGCATCGAGTATGTCAAAGAAGCCGTAAAAGACTATGCTCCAGAGGTTGTAGCTAAATACACAAGGCTAAATCCAGAGGATATCAGAGCAGCTGCTAGAATGTATGCCACCACAAAACCGGCCGTCATCACTCACGGCATGGGCGTAACTCACTTTAACCACGGCGTTGGCGGAGTTTGCGACGTATCAAATTTATTCTTAATCACTGGTAACATCTGCGAGCTTGGCACAGGCGACTTGCCGCTTAGAGGTCAAGAGAACGTTCAAGGCTGCTGCGATATGGGCGTTTTGCCAAATATCTTTCCAAATCTTGGCTCAGTCACCGACCCAGAGCAAAGAGCTTGGTTTGAGAAAATGTGGCACCTTGAGCCTGGATTTTTAAACTCAAAGATAGGCATCCACAAGACTGAAGTGCCTGATGCGATACTTGATGGCAGAGTGCATTTCTTTTGGACTATCGGCGAAAACCCAGTTATCTCTGAGCCAAATACAAACCACTTTTTAAAAGGCATCGCAAATGTCGATTTCTACGTGGTTCAAGACCTATTTTTGACTGAAACTGCCCTAAAAGCTGACGTCGTGCTTCCAGGCGTTGCAAGTAGCGAAAAAGAGGGCTTATACACCAACGCAGAGCGCCGGGTACAGCACAACGAAGCGGTTATCACACCTCCAGGCGATGCTAGACAAGACTGGTGGATCGTTTGTGAGATCGCACGTCGTATGGGTGCAACTGAGGGCTTTAACTACAACTCACCAGAAGAAATTTGGGAAGAAGTCAGAAAATGCGACCCTAGACGCTATGGTGGCATGAGCTACTACCGCATCAAAAAATATCACGGTCTTCACTGGCCATGCCCAACAGAAGATAACATGGGCGGTCAAAGCTTGTATCTTGATAAGAAATTTTTCACACCTGATGGCAAAGGTCGCTTTGTACCATGCCTATTTGTGGACAGTGCCGACGAGATCGAGCCAGCGAAACTTGAGTTTGCTAAGAAGATGAATATGTCACCTGAGTATCCTATCATGGCTGGCTCAGTTGATGAGAAAACCGACGCTGAGTATCCGATACAGCTTCTAACTACTAGAAAGGTCTATCAATACACCGTTGGCACCATGACAAGGCGCTCAAAAGCGATCGAAGAAGGCGGCGACAGCATCGGACCTATCGCTGAGATGAGCCCGTCGCTTGCCGTAAGATACGACATAAAGCAAGGCGACTTCATCAAAGCGTGGAGCAGACACGGCTACATCGTCGTAAAAGCCGAGGTTACAGACATAGTGCCTGATGGTATCATACAGATGACTTTTCACTACTGGGAGAGCTCATGCAACGAGCTAACAAGCAGTGGCTGGGACTACATCAGTAAGACTCCGACATTTAAAGCAGCTATTCAGATCAAAAAGATCGATGAAGAGGAATTTTTAAGAGTTCGCGAGCTAAAACGCGAGAAATTCCAAACTTCAAAGATCATCTATGATGACTTCCACCACCACGGAAATGTGGCGATAAATGAGTAAATTTAGCGGGAAATTCCCGCTAAATTTCTTTACTACCAAATTTCATAATCCAAGAATTTTAACATTGCAAAGCCAAAAAATCTAAATTTTAACTTCACTATTTGTGGTTAAATTTTATATTTAAATACAAAAGCAGATATTTTTAAATTTATTTAAACGCCAAAAAACTCATAAAATTTCCCCACTTAAATGTGCTCTCGACTCGCTTAAAGCCAGTGTTTAGGGCTAAGCTTCTATTTTCTTCTTCGGTGTATGGCACCAGCACATTTTCAAGCGCCTCTCTCTTTTGAGCGATCTCGTAGCGTGAGTAGCCTTGCGCCTGCTTGTAGTCTTCATAAATTTCTATGACACTTTTAGTAAGTTTTTTATCTTCAAAGATGATCTTTTCACTAAACAAAAAAACTCCATTTTCATTTAGTCCGTTATAAATTTTTTGCACTAGGTCAGCCCTTTTTGGCGGTCTGATAAACTGCAAAGTATAGTTTGCCAAAACTGCATCAAAGCCCGCTAGCTCACACTTTAAAATATCATCAAGCAAAAATTTTATCTTTGCTCCATATGCCTTTGCCTTGTTTTTAGCATTTGCTAGCATAGCTTCAGAGTTATCCACACCGCTTAGCACGAGGTCGTTTCTAAGGTTGTTTAGCAAAAGCAGGCTATTTGCCGTAGAGCAGCCAAGGTCGCATACACTTGCATCTTTTGGCAAAATTTTAGCTAGCAGTTTTGCGTTTAAATTTGAACTAACGTCGTAAAATGGCACCGAGCGCGAGATCATATCATCAAAAACGCTCGCCACAAAGTCATCAAATTCAAACTGCTTACTTATAGGCTCTTTAAAAATTTCATCTCTCATATACCAGCTCCATATCCGTCAAAGTATCTCATCGTCTCTCCAAAAAAGAGATCGCACACGCCCACGCACTGTCTAGCCTCGTTTATATCGCGTTTTATCTGCTCTTTTAGCTCGCTAAGATTATTAAATTTCTTATTATCGCGCAAACGTTTTATGAAGCAAACGGCAACGTGCTTCGTCACTTTTGGCGCTACCTCGTCTAAGATGTGCGTCTCGACGCTAAAATTTCCGTCCGTGCTAAGCCTATTGCCTATAAATGTGACCGAGCCGTAGGTATATGAGCCCATCCTAGTTCTTGTCGCATAGACGCCCTCGCGCGGCAAAAGATAGCTTTTTATCTCTAAATTTAGCGTAGCAACCAGCTCTTTTGCGCCGATGCCCTGCCCTTTTATCACGTTGCCCTCGATCGAGTACTCCCTGCCTATTAGCCTGTTTGCCTCTTCGATGTTGCCTTGGCGTATCAGCTCTCTGATGGATGAGCTATGCACGCCCATACCGTCATAACAAACCTCGTCAACGACGACCACCTCACCATCAAAAATTCTTTTCAAATCGTGCTTGTCCCATGCTCTATTTCTGCCAAATCTAAAATCAAAGCCAACAACGATCTTTTTTAAATTTTTAAAATCATGTTTTAGCAGTGCAATAAATTCCTCACCGCTAAGCCCTTTAATGGTATCAAAATCATACAAAAAGCAAGGATAATTTGAGTACTCCGCTCGCTTTAGCTTTGGCGTGATGTTGGCTTTATTCTTATCGATCACGACAAGTCCGCCAAACTCGCCTAGCTGCTTTAAAAGCTGTTTATGCCCTCTATGCACGCCGTCAAAATGCCCGATCGCAACGGCAGTGATATTATCTTTTGTTAAAAGCGTAGAAAAATTCGGCATTTCCCTCTTTCCCTTTTACTTCGCACTCTTTGCAAGCTATCATTTTAAATCCTAAGCTATTAGCCATCACTTCAAATCTCTTCATCGCTAAATTTATAGCTTTCATATCAGTGACGACGCCTTTTTTATTTCGTTTTACACCGACGCCCACTTCAAATTGTGGCTTAAAGAGTGTGATGATGAGCGAATTTGTGCTTGCTAAATCGCCTATGGCTGGCAAAATTTCAGCCAACGAGATAAAGCTAACATCGCAAGTTATTAGATCAAATTTATCTTGCTCTTGCTTAGCAAACTCTCTGATATCGGTCTTTTCATAAATTTTTACTCGCTCATCACTTCTTAGACTGGCATCTAACTGATCAGTGCCAACATCAACGCCTGTTACGCTCTTTACGCCACGCTCAAGTAAAATTTGCATAAAGCCGCCAGTTGAGCTGCCGATATCAAGCGCATTTTTGCCAGTTAGATCAAATTTCACCGTCTCCAAAAAGCTTTTTAGCTTAAGTGCCCCTCGCCCAACATAAATTTCATCAAGCAGCGAAATTTTAGCCTCACTAACCTCGCTTGAAACCTTGGTGCAAATTTCGCCATTTGTTAGCACCTTGCCAGATTTAATTAGCTCGCTCGCCTTGTTTCTACTGATATTTAAAACGCTTGCGACATAGTTATCAAACCTCAAGTTTTAGCCTCTCATATTCGCTCTCATCGATCACCAGCACGCCTAGCTCATTTGCTTTTTCTAGCTTACTGCCAGCCTCCTCGCCGGCTAAGACAAAGTCCGTTTTTTTAGAAACTGAGCTTGAAACCTTTGCACCAAAACTCTCAAGCTCCGCCTTTATCTCATCTCTTGGGCGACTTAGCGTGCCAGTTATCACGACCGTTTTGCCACTTAGTGCATTTGAGATGCTCTGCGCCTGCGTCACGCTTGGCTGCACGATCTGGCTAAGGGCTAAAATTTCTGCTCTATTTACCTCGGCAAAGTCAATTAGGCTATTTGCCATCTCCGCACCAAAGCCCTCAAGCGAGACAAGCTCCTCAAAGCTAGCATCAAGCCAGCCTAGCCCAAAGCTACTTGCTAGCTTTTTGGCCGCCACTTCGCCGATATGCTCGCAGCCAAGACCCGTGATAAAGCGCGATAGCTCCGCACCTTTGCTAGCTTCGATCGCATTTAAAAGGTTATTTACCTTTTTCTCTTTAAAGCCCTCAAGCGCCATGAGATCATCAAATTTAAGGCCATAAATGTCTTTTATACAGGAAATTAGCCCCTTATCAAATAGCAAATTTACGATCGCGTCGCCAAGGCCGTCTATATTTAGGCATTTTTTCGACGCATAGTGGATGATAGAGCCAACTACTCTTGCCCTGCAACTTAAATTTTGACACTTCAAAAACGCTCCCTCATCAAGCAAGTGCGAGCCGCAAACTGGGCAAAATTTAGGCCTCTCTATCGCCTGCTCGCTGCCATCGCGCCTATCCTTATAAACCTTTGTGATCTTTGGTATAACATCACCTGAGCGGATGATACCGATATAGTCGTTTTTCATGACGCCAAGACGCTCGATCTCGTCAAAGTTATGAAGCGTGGCGGATTTTACATTTGCGCCATCGATATTTACCTCATCAAGCACGCCAACAGGTGTTACTACGCCGCTTCTGCCAACCTGAAGCGCGACGTCTTTTAGCCTAGTCACCTTTTCAATAGCTGGAAATTTAAACGCCACCATAAATTTTGGAAATTTAACAGTATAGCCCAGCTCTTCGCAGCGTGCAAGGTCGTTTACACGTATCACCATGCCATCCATCATTACGCTCTTTGCCTCACGATTTGCCAAAAGCTCATTATACGCAGCCTCGAGCTCATCTTTTTTTAAAATTTTGAAAAAATCATCTCTTTCAAAACCAAGATCTCGCACAAATTTCATCACCTCGCTGTGATCTTTTAGCCCAAGGCTCTGCTCGCCCACACCCCAAGGTATGAAAAGTAGCTTTCTTTTAGCAGTGACTGCGCTATCAAGCTGTCTTAGGCTTCCGGCAGCTGCATTTCTAGGGTTTGAAAGCGGCGCCTCGCCATTTTTTACGCGCTCTGCGTTTAGAAGCTCAAAATCTTCTTTTTTTATAACGACCTCGCCCCTGATTTCAATTAGCCCTTTGTAATCAATGCTCTTTAAAACAGAATTTATCGTCTTTGCATTTTGTGTCACGTCTTCGCCTGTAACGCCATCACCCCTAGTAATCGCCCTAACCAAAACGCCGTTTTCATAAAGCAAATTTAAGCTCGCTCCATCAAATTTTGGCTCAGCAACAAAGACCAAATCTTCTTTCTCGCCACGCTTTAGCCACGCATCAAGCTCGGCTAGATCAAAAATATCTTCCATGCTCCACATGCGTTTGATGTGATTAGCCTTGCTAAAGCCCTCTTTTACGGTGCCGCCCACGCGTTTTGTAGGTGAAAAGATAGAAATTTCGCTTGGATTTGCCTGCTCATACTCAAGCACCGCGTGATATAGCGCGTCGTACTCCTCGTCGCTTGCAAGTGGCTCATCCTCGTCGTAGTAGGCCTTTGCCCATGTATTTAGCGTATCTACCGCTTTTTCGTACTCTTGTTTTGTCATTTTTGCTCCAAATTTACACCGCATTTTATCTTAAACATACTTTATAAATGATCCAATTTTAGCTCTCTCGTATCAAAAAGATGGACATTTTTATAGACCTTTGCTATCTCATCCCTCGCTCTCATCAGCGCAAAGCCAAGTAAATTTTGCCCTCTCCACTTCATAGGATTTTGCGCATTTTCATCGCTTGCGGCTAAACCTATGCCCCAAATTTTATCAACTGGGCTTGCCTCAACCAAAACTTTACTCCCAGTTTGGAGCAAAAAGTCTCGCAAAGAAGTATTTTGGCTAAATTTTAGATAGCTTGCATTTAGCACGACGCTAAATTTGACCTCGTCCCAGACCTTAGCGTTAAAGCCTCTCACCTGCCTGCCAAGCGCCTTCATTTGCACTGGATCTTTGGCAGATAAAATTTGCTCCAAAGCCTCTTTATCGCCAAAGCACTCAGCCTTTTTAGCCATCATGTATTGCTCGGCGCAAGCGTATCTCACCTCATCTTGCCAAAAGCTAGAGGCGTACCACTGGCTTAGGCAGCTGGCACTTATACTTGCACCCTTTTGATGACCCCAAAATAATAAAAACTTGCCAACAGCACCTGCGTTGTAGCGCTTTTTTAGCCACGCTAGATCATATCTTGGCTCACGCTCCCAAAGATCTAGCAAAAATTCATTATAAGTAAAAAGTGTGCTATCATCATCACTAAGCCTCTCATCCCAGTATCCGCGCCACGTTGCAGGCTCAGCAAATAGCTGCTGATACTGGCGCTGCTCATCTTGGCTGAGTGTTTTTAGCCAGTCGTTAAATTTAAACTTATAATCCTCGCCGCAGCCCATCCTCCAGCCTATAGAAAAGGGGCTAATCTCTGGAAATTTGATCCAAGGTGGCGGCAATAAATTTTTCATCTGGCCTCTTTTATCAAATTTGGCCCAGCGCCCTACCAAAGCGTGGCTTGGCTCATCGCCTCATGCATATCAAAAAGCTGCTTGTGCTCGGCTACATCGTGCGTCCTTATGATCTGCGCGCCATTTTCGAAGGCTTTTAGATGCAGATAAAGCGAGCCTGGTAAGCGGTCTTTAACCTCGCTTGGGTAGTAGTGATTTATAACTGATTTACGGCTGGCACCTACTAGTAGCGGGCAATCAAATTTCAAAAAATGCTCCAAATGCTTAATAAGCAGTAAATTTTGTTCAGCCGTCTTGCCAAAGCCGATGCCAACGTCAAGTACTATCTTTTTAGCGCCAAGCTCCCTTGCTAGGACGATCTTTTGCTCAAAAAAGTCTGAAATTTCGCCGATTAAGTCGTTGTATTTTGGCGCAATCTGCATGGTAGCAGGGTCTCCTTGCATGTGCATCATGCAAAACTGGGCGTCGTATCTTGCAGCAAGCGAGGCTAAATTTGCATTTGCCGTGATGTCATTTATCATCTTAAAGCCGTGATTTAGCGCAAATTCTAAGCAATACTCATCAAAGCTATCAAGGCTAAATTTCGCCTTTTCGTGTAAATTTAGCCTATAAATTTCTTCAATGATGTCTTTTATGCGCCTAAACTCCTCCTCACGTCCGCAATACTCGCTCCCTGGCCTTGAGCTAACGCCGCCAAGGTCGATGTAGTCAGCACCTGCTTCTATCATCGCTTCTATTTTTGCTATGCCATTTTGCGTATTTATGCGGCTTTGCTCGTTAAAACTATCTGAATTTATATTTGCCACGCCCATTATAAGAGGCTTTGCGGGCTTTATAAATTTAGTCTCTAAAAAGACGGCAAGCTTTTTAAGCCCAAAGTCTTGTAGCTTCTCTTTTTTAGCTAGCTGCCTAAGCTGCGCGTTTGTCGCCATTAGCAAGGCTTTGTTTAGGCTCTCGCGACCCAAGATCGTATCATTATGCGTCACTAGCTCGGCGCCGACACTTAGGGCGTCTTGTTTTAGGATATTTGCTGCTGGGGTCTTTATCTCATCGATAAAGATAAAATTTATCTCGCTCTTTTCGTGCATGAGCTTCGCGCCAGCCGGGCTTGGCGAGACGGCTTTGCAAATTTCATCAAAGTCGCTTTTGTTATTTATCTTATAAAATTTCAACGTCGTCCTTTCTCAAAGATAGTAAGCAAGAGTGGCATTAAAATGGCGTGAGACTTGGCGTTTAGATCGGCAAGCTTGATGAGCGAGAAAAAATACTCCATCTCCTCGCCGCTAAATTTATACCCACTATCAACCGCCTTTGTCACGATGGCTCCGACAAGCTCTTTTAGCTCGTTTTTGCCAAATTTTTGCGCCTGCTCCTCTGCTATCTTTTGATCGATAAAGCTTGTTAGCTCTTTTAGTCCAAGCGATTTTAAATTTAGCTCAACACTCATTTTTGGCTTTTTTGTGAGCTTATTTTCTATAAGCATTCTCGATCTGATCGTTGGTAGAAGTAAATTTTTACTCTGCGTTACTATTATAAATTTGATATTTCTTGGAGGCTCTTCGATGATCTTTAAAAGTGCATTTTGAGCCTCTGTCCTAAAAGAATTAGCATGTATTACTAAAATTTTTTCATCTTTTTCAGCAATGTAAGCTTCTGCGATGACCTCCTTTGCATTTTCTAGCAAAAAATCATCGCTTATAAAAAATCTTAAATTATTTATGCCAAACTCGCTTTCAAGCTTGGCTTTTAAACTTTCAAAATCGCTTGTAACGACGATTTTATTAAGCATTTAGAGTATCACCTTGGCAAAAAGCGCCGCATCGATGCTTTTATCAAAAATTTTGCAAAGGCTTATTAGTTTAACGTCTAAATTTTCATCACTTGAGCTAAGAGTAAAGCTATTTTGTGCCTGCTCGTCAAATAGCCACATATAACTATCCTCATCACTTTTGGCTAAATTCGCATATCTATCAAGGCTCTTTCCGATATAAAAAAACAAGTATCCGTTTGGAAAAGCAAGACTTAGCATATCTTTTAGAAGCTGCTTTTGCTCATTTGTCTCTATCTCATCAAGTGATGGATAAAGCGATCTTAGGCTAAAAAATGGCAAAAACGGCCTTATGCTTTTTGAATGGTTCATCTTTTTTAAAAGATAAATTTCAAACCATCTTCGCTCTTCATCACTTATAGTTATAAAAGCCCTTCCTTCAAGTAAAAATTTAAGCCTAGATGCGAGCAAAGGCGTCCATTCGACACGCCTTTCCTCCATCCAGCTCATCAAAGGTCCTTCGTCCCTAATAGCCTTTAACGTCCACTGAATAAAATCTTGCATTATTTATCTAGCTTATAAGCATCGTGAAGTACGCGAACTGCTAGCTCACCATATTTTTGATCAACAATCATTGAAATTTTTATCTCGCTTGTTGAGATCATTTGGATATTTATACCCTCTTTTGCAAGCGTTTCAAATGCCAAACATGCTACGCCACTATGGCTTTTCATGCCGACGCCAATAACTGAAACTTTCACGATCGCATCATCAAATTCTATATGTTTTGCAGCTGAGAGCTTTTGCATAGTTTCTTTTGCTAGTTCAAGCTCATTTTGTGGCACTGTAAAGCCTAAATTTGTAGTGCCGTCATGTCCTACGTTTTGGATTATCATATCTACGTTTATGTTTTCATGAGCTAAAGCTGTAAAAATTTCTGCTGCGATGCCAGGCTTATCAACTACGCCTCTTAGTGTTACTCTTGCTTGATTTTTATCTAGTGCTATTCCGCTTACTAAAACTGCTTCCATATTGTCATCTTCCTTTGCTATTAATGTACCTTCATTGTGATTAAAACTACTTCTTGTAATGAGTTTTACATTTAGTTTTTTTGCTAGCTCGACTGAGCGATTTTGTAGTACCTTTGCACCAGCAGAGGCGAGCTCAAGCATCTCATCATAGCTTATCTTCTCAAGTTTTTTTGCCTTTTTTTCTATCCTTGGATCAGTCGTATAAACGCCATCAACATCGGTAAAAATTTCGCATAGATCAGCATCAAGTGCTCCCGCTAATGCAACTGCACTAAGGTCGCTACCACCTCTACCAAGGGTTGTGATATTACCTTTTTCATCTATACCTTGAAAGCCAGCCACAACTACGATTTTGCCGGCTTTTAGCTCGGCTTTTAGCCTAGCAGTCTCTATCCTTTCGATCCTTGCTTTTGTATGAATATCATCAGTAATAATGCCTGCCATCGCACCTGTCATACCTACACACGCATAGCCTTTTGCATTAAGTGCGATCGTTAAAAGCGCGGTCGTTACTTGCTCTCCAGAGCTTAAAAGCATATCAGTGGCGACGCCATCTGGATGTTTTGAAAAATACTCACTATATTCAACCAATTGATTTGTAACTCCGCTCATCGCAGAAACTACCACAACTACGTCTGCACCGCTATTTTTTGTCTCAATGACTCTATTTGCCACAGCTTCGATGCGTTCAAGTGTTCCTACGCTAGTTCCGCCAAATTTTTGAACGATCAACATCAAAAATATCCTTTCTCTTTAAAATAACTCAAAACCTTTTCATAAATAGGCTTTTTAAAGTGATTTATTCCCTCTAAACTTCTACCAAAATCTACAAATTTATACTCGCTAAACTCTGGATGCTCTGTCTTTAAATTTATGCTGGCACCATTTTTAAGTCTAACCAAAAAATATTTTTGTGTCTGTCCATCAAATGGATAAAATTTCTTTGCCGCGTTTGCTGGAAAGTCGTAGCTTAGCCACTGCGGATACTCATCTAAGATATCGATTTTATCAGTTCCGATCTCTTCTTTAAGCTCCCTTTTTAAAGCCTGCTTTGGACTCTCGCCTTCGTCTATTCCGCCTTGAGGAAACTGCCAAATATCATCCATATCCACCCTTTTTGCGACTAGAATTTCACATTTAAATGGATACAAGCTAGACAAAATAACAGCTGCCACATTTGGTCTGTATTTTTTTTGCATGATTTTTCCAAAAAATTTTATTTGGGATAATAACTAAAAAGAGTTAAGAGATAGATAAATAAGACTACTTTTTACGCCGTTTGTAGTAAATCACACAGCCACTAAAAAGTAGCACGTCAACTCCACAAGAAGCCATAAAAAAGATAAATTTTCCAGTCTCTCCGAATATATATCCAGCGTGTAGATCAAGCATAAATTTATAAATTTCAAAAGATTTTGGCATGGTATTTTTTAAAATTTCTCCACTTGCCGTATCGACCACAAGCCTAACGCCGTCACTCTCACTAGCACCTTTTGGTAAGTAAAAAATCATAAATTTTACGCCGTCTTTATTGAGGATAAAATTTAAAGCATCAAACTCATTTCCAAATTTTAAAGTAAAAATTTCATAAGCTTTTTGAAGATTTTCTACCTTTTGCTCATCACTTAAACTAAAGCCATTTTTGCTAGTAAAATTTGGCTTTTTAAATACCTTTTGCTCGCCATAAATTTGATTTATGACCTTAGCAAAGCTCTCATAAGAAAAGTATAGACCGCTAACACAGATAATAAGCAAAATAACCCCCAAATAAAGCCCTAAAAATCCATGTAGCGAATATAAAAATGCAAATTTCTTTGCCTTTAGATTTAGCTTAAAGGCGCTAATAAATTTACTTCTAAATCTCCAAAATTGTATAAACGCTCCAGATAATAAAATTGCAAGTAGTGCAAGCGTCGAAATCGCCACTAGCTCACTTGCAAATTTAGATACATTTTCGTTTTTAAATAGAGCTACTCCTAGATTTTTATGTAAATTTAAAGCTAGTCCTATAAATTTTTCCACACTATTTTCAGAGACTATCTCGCCCGTATAAGGATCTATAAAAAATGATTTAAACTCACCATTCTCGCTTGTGCCACTTACCACATAAGCTCTATTTGCCTCGCCTTTTATCTTTATATAACTAAGGTTAAAATTTGGCCTAGTCTTACTAAAGACCTTTAAAATTTCATCTATTCTTAAAGCACTTTTATTGGTTGCTATGTCTATCTCATCTTTACTAAAAGCTTCAATTATCTCATCGTGATACGAAATAATCGCTCCGCTAATTGAGATTATCAAAAGCGGCAAAGCAAAGATAAGAGCTAAAATTAAGTGAAATTTCCGCCAAATTTTAAACATTTTAAAACTTCAAATTAAAGCCAAGTTCGATCTTTTGTCCATCGACTATCAAAACATCATATCTGCCTGATCTTGTCGTAAAAAACTCGTTAAAGAGATTATGAACGCTTAAGTTTAGGCTGAAATTTTTAGTTACATTGTAGTTTATGCCAAGATCTGCGATAACGTAAGCTCTCATATCATCAGCATAGCTAAATGAGTTTTTAGTTCTACCATAATAATTTATCTGTGACCAGAAATTTAGCCATCTATTTAGCTCGTAGTTCGCTCCAAATTTAAATGTATGAAGCGGATAGTTGTTTAAGCTTTTGCCAACTTCTGATCCATCTTTTTGTTTTGATTTTGTATAAACATAGCTTTGATTTAGTCTAAGAGCATTTGTAACTTGCCACTCATTTGTTAGCTCAACTCCGTAAATTTCAGCCTTACCGATATTTATACTCTCCCAAATACCATTTGGATAAATTTTGCCTTTATGCCTGCAAACACTGCCTCTTGAGCAGATAGGCCTGTAACTTAACATATCTTTAAAACTTGTGTAAAAGCCAGTTAAAGACGTTTCAAAACCTTCATTGTTATTATAAACGCCACCAAATTCATAACTTACACTTGTCTCTGGCTTAAGAGCACTTCTTCCAAGCTGTGCTCCACGTCCTCCAGCAAATGGCAAAGCAAGATCTTGCGTGCGTTGCTTGATATCAGGTGTCGCATAACCTGTGCTAACTCCGCCTTTTAAGGCAAAAAAGTCGTTTAAGTTATAGATACCATAAATTCTTGGTGAAACGTGCGAGCCATAGTTCTCATCGTAGTTATAGCGAATACCTATGCTTAAGATAAAGTCTTTTATAAGGCGATAATCATCTTCAGCATAGACCGAATAATCATATCTTTTTACATTTGCCGCATCTGCTGTGGTGGCCTTTTCGTCAAGCTTTTCTTTTTTGGCATTTACTCCTAAAGTAAAGGCGTTATTATCAGTAAAATATGAGCCTTTTGTATCAAAATTTAGAGTCTTTAGCGTCAAATTTTGTTGTGCTATCTCTTTTATCTTGCCATAAGATAAATAGCTTTGAAGCAAGATATTATCAAGCCTTGCTTCGTGGCTTAAATTTATCACATCGCCCTTTATTCTCTCGCTAGCAACCGAGTTAGTACCAGTTGATAGTGTTTTGCCTTTAGTTCTTTTATATTTCACATCGCTTCTTGCAAGCTCAAGCGTAAGATCATTATTTTCATTTGGCTTTAAAAAGAGCTTCGCGCCAAAATTTCTATCCTTTTGCTCTCTATTTGCATAAGAAATTTTATCTTCTGATTTATTTAAATTTTTACCATAAACAGAAACACTTAAAACATCATCTATTAGCCCAGAGTGCAAATAAAGGCTATTGTAAAACTCGCCACTTATATTTTTATTTCTTGCAAATTTATAGCTTGAGCCAAGATTTGCGCCAAATTCATTGCTAAACTCATCTGTTATGATATTTATAACTCCGCCTAGTGCGTCACTTCCATAAAGCGAGCTCATAGGTCCACGTATCACTTCGATACGGCTTATCGCACTTGCTGGTGGGACGAAACTATATGAGCCTCCAACGCTTCTAAGTCCTTTATAGGCGTTATCGCCTGGTACTGGCATGCCATTTACTAAAATTTTAGTAAATCTTGGAGAGAATCCACGTATAGAAATTCCTCGTCTATTTGCCGCTTCGGGAGTAGTTCCAAAAAGACTTGGGATATCTTTGGTCATGCTCTCGATATCTTTGTGATTTTTCTTTTCTAATGCCTCTTTGGTTATAACACTAAGCGTTGCTGGTGCGTCTTTGATATTTTGCTCAAATCCTGTCGCACTCACTACTTTAACTTCTGGTAGAACTTTATCTTCATTTGCAAAAAGCGGTAAATTTATAAAAATTGCCGCACAAATAGAAATTTTTAATGCACTTTTCACAAAAACTCCTTATAAAAATTTAATGCACATTTTACTAAAATTAAATAATCGTTATCAATATCATACGTAACGCTAAAGGGATTAAATTTAACGCTTGAGGGATAAAATGATAAATTTAGACAAAAAATATGGAACGAGCAAAATATCTCAAAAGGAAAAACAAGTAAGCGTGGAGTTTTTCAAGCAAAGCAGCGGTATTAGCTATCTAAAAAGTGAAATTTTATGTAATGGCAGGATAAAAAGAGATCGTCATAAGTCTAAAAAATACCTATTTTTAATGTTTAATGAGGATAAAAACGATCTTTGCTTTAAGCTTGATAAAAAAGAGTATATCTTAAACAAAGATGAATTTTGCATTGGGCTTGTTAATGATGATTTTAAAGGTATCTTTGAGTATCAAAATAAATTTTATAAGACGAAAACACTACTTTTTGACGAAAGTTACGCAAATAAGCTTGAGATATTTGCTGGACTTAGATTTGATGATAAATTTGAACTTTTGAAATACAAAAAAGATTTAGCTCAAATTTGCGTTTTAAATGAACTTGATACGACAAATTTATATGAAGGCGCAATGAGGGAAATTTTTACCGAGTCAAAAATTTTAGAGCTTATTTATAAAAGCAAAATACGAAAAAAGAGCGAATTCTCACTTAATAGTGATGAAGAAAAGACTCTTTTAAAGGCTAAAACGATCTTGTTAAATCGTATGCAAAATCCTCCAAGCATCAAAGAGCTAGCCCATCTTTGTGGCACAAATGACTTTTGGCTAAAGAAAAATTTTAAGCTATTTTTTAAAGATACGATCTACCAGCTCCTAGCAAAAGAGCGTCTAAAACTAGCTTTTACTCTTTTAGAGCAAAACGATATAAGTATAAAAGAAGCCGCAAATATCGTAGGCTACGCAAATACAGCACATTTTGCAAAAATTTTTAAGATAAATTTTGGCTTTTTACCAAGCAAACTCTTAAAGACAAAAAGCTACTTTTAAACTGCTATAAATGCCAAATTTCTTATAATCGCCAAAATTTAAAAAGAGAGAAATTTGCAAGTTTATATCCATGTGCCATTTTGCGAAAGCAAATGTCCTTATTGTGCCTTTGGCTCAAGCGACGACGAATTTAACAAGGTTAGCAACTATTTTAAGGCACTTTGCTTTGATCTAAATTTTCAGCTACAAAGCCAAAATATAAAAGAAATCTCAACCATCTTTTTTGGTGGCGGCACACCAAGCGTGATAAATGCTAAATTTTATGATGAAATTTTTAGCATTTTAACGCCTCTTTGCACGCGAGAGACCGAGATCACACTTGAAGCAAACCCAAACTCAGCAAGCCTTACTTGGCTAAAGCATGTAAAAAATTTAGGCGCAAATCGCATAAGCTTTGGCGCTCAAAGTTTTTTTGAAGATAAGCTAAAATTTCTGGGGCGTATTCACAGCAGGGAGCAAATTTTTAAAGCTATAGAAAATGCCCAGACAGCTGGCTTTAAGAGCATAAATTTAGACCTCATCTATGACACCAAATTTGACACTAAAAAGCGCCTTTTGGCTGAGGTTGAAAATTTAAAAAGCCTTGCTATCACGCACCTAAGTGCTTACTCGCTCACGCTTGAAGAAAATACTCCATTTGCTGGCAAAAAAAGCTATAAAAAGGATAGCGATAGCCTGGCTAAATTTATGATAGAACAAATTGGGCTTGCTGGCTTTGGGCAGTATGAAATTTCAAATTTCGGTCAAATTTGCAAGCACAATCTTGGCTACTGGCAAGGCAAAAACTACCTTGGTGTAGGGGCTTATAGCGTGGGCTTCGTGGATGGCACGAGATACTACGCCAAAAATAGCATAGATGACTACATCGCACAGCCAACTTACAGAGAAAGAGAAATTTTAAGCCAAAGCGAGCTTGTAAGAGAGCATATATTTTTAGGGCTTAGAAGTATAGTTGGCGTAGAGGCTGGACGCTTAAGTGAGGTCCAGACAAAAAGAGCAAATCTACTTGTAGAAAATGAAAAACTGCTCTTTAAAAATGGTAAATTTTACAATCCAAATTTCTTACTAAGCGACGAGATCGCACTCTTTATCGAGGGCTAAATTTATAAAATTTTGAGCAAAGTCAAGATAAAATACAAAGCTTAAATAAAATTTAATAGAGGCAAAAATGTTTGGAATGAGTTTTTCTGAAATCTTAGTTATCGCCATTATTGCAGTGTTAGTTTTAGGTCCTGACAAGCTGCCAAGCGCGATGGTTCAGATTGCAAAATTTCTAAAAATGTTTAAAAAAGGCATAAACGACGCAAAATCAACATTTGATCAAGAAATGAAGATAGCTGAACTAAAAGAAGATGCTCAAAAATATAAAGAAAGCATAACTAAAAGCACGCAAAGTGTGCGTAAAAAGCTCACTTTTGAAGAGCTTGACGAGATCAAAAAAAGCGCAAATGACATCACAAACGATATACAAAATGTCGTAAGCGATACCAAAAAAACGGTAGAAAATATACAAAATCCAACAAATTTAGTTAAAGATGCGATCTTAAACGATAAAAAAGAGGCGTAATGTTTGAAGAGCTAAGACCCCATTTAATCGAACTTAGAAAGAGACTTTTTATAAGCATAGTAAGCGTTTTTGTCTGCTTTGGCATCTGCTTTACGTTTTGGAATCCGCTGCTTGCATGGATGAGCGAACCACTAAAACAGGTATTGCCAGCTGGCTCAAATATCATATTTACTCAAATTCAAGAGCCATTTTTTACAGCGATGAAGGTTGCATTTTTTGCTGGTGTCGTGATCGCGCTACCTATCATTTTTTGGCAGTTTTGGCTATTTGTCGCTCCTGGGCTTTATGACAATGAAAAAAAATATGTGATCCCATTTGTCATCTCAGCTTCATTTATGTTTGCGTGTGGAGCGGCATTTTGTTATTACGTGGTGATTCCACTTGGCTTTGCATTTTTGGTAAATTTTGGTGGCCAGCTCTTTACGGCACTACCAAGCATTGGCGAGTATGTTGGCTTTTTTGCAAAACTACTAATTGGCTTTGGAATTTCATTTGAGCTACCAGTCATTACATTTTTCTTAGCAAAGATCGGACTTGTCGATGACAAGATGCTAAAAGATTACTTCAGATACGCTGTTGTTATTATCTTTATCTTTGCAGCTATCGTTACACCACCTGATGTGATAAGTCAAGTCTTAATGGCACTACCACTCATCGGACTTTATGGAATTTCAATAATCGTCGCTAAAAGAGCCAACAAGAGCGACGGTGAAGACGAAAAAGAAGAACAAGACAGCGACGTAGCAAGCGATGAGTAATATAAACGACGTCTCAAGTTATGATTATTTTTTACCAGAAGAGCTCATCGCGAAAGAGCCAATTTTGCCAAAAGAAGAGGCAAGATTACTTGTCTATTTTAAAAATACAAAAGAGATAAAACACTACAAATTTAAAGATCTCTCCAGCCTTATTCCAGACGATGCTGCAGTTATTTTTAATAATACAAAAGTTATCAAAGCTCGCATTTTAGGACAAAAAGAAAGCGGCGGGGCTTGCGAAGTGATGCTAAATCAGCCCATAGGCGAAAATAAATTTAGCGTCTATATAAGAGGCAAAGTAAGCGCTGGTAGTGTTTTAAATTTTCCTGATAACCTAAAAGTAAATGTGCTTGAGCTAAATGATGATGGCACAAGAGTGGTAAATTTTACGCAAAATGGCGTTTTGCTTGATAATGTTCGCCTTTTTAATGAGCTTGAAAAGATCGGTCATGTTCCACTTCCACCATACATTAAAAGAGCCGATACAAAGGATGATGAGAGCTGGTATCAAAGCATATTTGCCAAAAATAGCGGCGCAGTCGCGGCTCCGACAGCTAGCCTTCACATAAGTGAACAAATGCTAGAGCAGATAAAAGCAAAGCATGAAGTAGCCTATATTACGCTCCACGTTGGTGCTGGGACATTTAAAGGCGTGGAGTGCCAAAACATAAATGACCACAAAATGCACTCAGAATTTTACGAGCTAAGCGAGCAAGCTCAAGAGATTATAAATTCTAATAAACCAATTCTTGGCGTTGGTACGACAGTTACTAGATGCGTTGAAGAATTTGCAAGAAGTAAGCAAGCAAGCGGCTTTTGCAAGCTATTTTTAAACCTAAATAATAAGCCTATCAGGCAAAACTACCTTCTTACAAATTTTCATCTACCAAAATCAACTCTAATAATGCTGGTTACTAGCTTCATAGGGCTTGAAGAGACGATGAGGATTTATAAAACGGCAGTTGATGAAAAGTATAGATTTTACTCATACGGCGACGGGATGTTGATAATATGAAAGATAAACCTATCGATATCATAAACAGAATGGAAATTTTTCTTAGCGCCATATACCAAGATGCGCAAGATACTAAGAATTCCATCATTTTTAGCTACGATCCAAGTTATCCAAGGCTTTTAAAATTTGATGCCACAAATCTCATAAAAACACTTGAAAATATTTGCAAATTTTTCCTTTACTCTACCGAATATGCAGACATTTACATTCTCTTTCAACTTAAAAATTATAGTCCCAAATCTGTACATTTTGACATTAAGATAAAATCTAGCCATAGCGTAATGAGACCAAGTCATTACTATCTCAGCAAGATAAATGACTATCTAAAAAAAGCAAATGAATCTATGATCTCTCACAATGATGGAGAATTTTTAATATCTTTTAGTGCGGCGCTAACAGGCGATAGAGCTATCCAAAGACAAATAAATATCAAAAATCAAACAAATACAAATATCTTAGTTGCTTGCGATGACGATGCTTTGTTTGACACCATTAGTGCTCAGATAAATTTTTTAGGTCTAAAAGTTATCGGCAAAAACGACCTTAGCAATCTAATGAGACACATAAAAGATTCTATTTTTACCCCATTTGTTATTTTTATTGATAGTAAAATTTTAAAAAATGAAGCGATGCTAGAAGATATACTTGAGTTTAAAAATATTAAGAATTTTCGTATCGTAGCCATTTGCAAAAACGATGAGTCGGCTAACGATCTGCCAAATCATGTCACAGTATTAAAGCAGCCTTTTAGCACTGATAATTTTCAACTTGCTTTAAAAAAATCACTTGAACAATAGCCTAGAACCGATTTTAAATATAAAATTTTATTTTATCCCAAGATATCTTTTTAAAATAATAGTGGCCGAAATGCTATCTAGCCTACCATCTCGTTTTGTATTTGTGTAAATTTCACTTGCCTCACTGCTGCTAAAGGCTTCATCTTGATAGACAATATTTGCCTTTACATCAAGAAGTGAAACAAAATGCTCGATGCGTCTTCTCATCTCATCTTCGCTACTACCGCCGATTGGCACACCTACCACTAGCGTATCTGGGGTATATTCATTTACCTTTTGGCTCACATCTCTTGCGGCTTGATTTCTATTTTTTCTAAGCACTGGCTCAAGCGGAGTCACGATCTCGCCAAAACCAAAAGCAAGCCCTATTCGCTTTAACCCAACATCAATAGCCATAAATTTCTCTCTCATAGCACGCTCTTTACTCTTAGATTTGAAATTTCAACCAACCCTTCAAGCTCGTACTCATAGATGATATCGCCAAATTTTGCCAAAACTTCATCAAGACTTACGCCATTTTTACAAAATTTTAAGATCTCATCACTAGTTTTTTCTTGCTCTTTTATCTCGCCAAAAAGTGAAGCAAATTTATGATAGTCATCAATAAGCTCAGCTTTTTTATTTGCAAGCAAAAAATTTGTCCCATCGCTTTCACCCATGCGTTGTGGCAGTACATAAACTGGAATTTTAAGCTCATTTGCAAGCCTCGCACTTTGCATAGAGCCACTTTTAAGATCAGCTTGCGCGACAACTAGAGCTTCACAAAACCCCACAACTATGCGGTTTCGCTCCAAAAATCTATAAGCAAGTGGCGGCTCACCTTCATCATACTCACTAAGAGCCAGGGCTTTGGTGTAAATTTCATTTATCGCCACTTTATTTTGGCTTGGATAGATGGTGTCAAGCCCACTCGCAAAAATGCCAATCGTTCGTGGCATAGCAGCTTTATGAGCTGCGATATCAACGCCGATAGCTCCGCCACTTACTACACAGACATTTGCACTTTTTAGTGCTGCGCAAAGTGCTGTGACGCACTCTTTTGTATAAACACTTGCCTTTCTTGAGCCAACAACTGCGATCTTTGGTAAAGATAAAAGTGAAGTATCTCCGATAAAATTTAGCTGCTTTGGTGGATTTTTTAGTCTATTTAGTGGCTCTGGGATAAAGTCAAGTCTCATAAAATATCTTTTAAATAAACCACATCAACATCTTTTAAAAGATTATTTTTGCTCTCTTTTATCACTGCAATCGTATTTTTCTTTGGATGCCCGATGGCGATCGCATAGCCTCTTTTTTTGGCCAAATTTACAGCAGCCACAAGCTCACGCCTAACAGCACTAGCCGATGGATCGTCGTCTAAAAATATATCTCTTGAAATGTATGGCTGATTATGTTTTTTTGCGGCTCTTGCTACTACGGTTTGGGCGATAGTTTTGCTGTCAACAAAGACAAAGCCCTGCTCTATCAGCGCCCTATAAGCCTTATCCATAGCGTCAAAATCGCTTGTAAAGCGCGATCCTGTGTGGTTGTTTGTATATTTTGCACGCGGGAAGTCTTTGCGTATCTTTTTTATCTTTTCGTGCATGCTCTCAAAACTCTCGTTGATCGTGAGAGTACCTATTTCTGGGCTATCAAAGTGTTTTGCTTGCATCGGAAGATGTATCATATAAAACTCAAATGTTCTTGCGATATTTGGAGTATCTGGATGAGTCTTTGTCGCTGGAAAAATAGACGGCGTGATTTTTAAGCCAAGTGACTTTATCATACTTGCATGTTCAAATGTCGCCACATCGTCTATTATGATAACGAGCTTTGCACGCCCTTTTATGCTGGCATTTGGCGTAAAAGGTACCGCTTCAAAGCTATCTTTTTTTATATTTTTTTCTTTATATTTTGTTTTTTCTATCTTTTTGGTAGTTAAATTTTCAGCTTTTTTAGCTGGCTCGACTTTTATGTTCTCGCTTTTAAATTTCTCTTTTTTTTCTATTTCAGTACTTTTATTTTGATCGACTTTTACTTCAAAATTTTGAGATTTTAGCTCGATTTTTTGTTCGGTTTTTGAGCTATAAAATGGCTCTATCTTTTGTTCATTTTCTATTACGCTAGGCTCTGTATTCTTATAACTTGCAAGCAAATTTTTAGTATCGTTTTGCTCTTTTTTTATCTCTTCTTTTTTGACTTCGCTTTTTACTTCAGCTATCTTTTTTTGCTCTTTTGGCTCAACTTTTGAATTTAAAACAAGCTCACTTTTATGCTTAGGATCGGTAAAAATTTTACTTAAATTTTCATCTTCATCAAATTTTAGAGGGTATTTTCTCTTTTCGTATTCTTGTTTTTTCTCTTTACTGGCAACCTTTGGCTCAGCTTTTTTTGGAATTTGCTTCTCTATTTTTGGCTCATTTGCTTTACTTATCTGTTCTGCACCATTATTTTTTATACTAAGAGCCACGCTAAGTGCTATTATTAAAATAGCCGCGATAATGCCGATACCAAGATAGGTTTTGTTGTTAGAGCGACCTGTACTTTTTTTTGCAGGTCGCTTCTTTGTGGTCTTTTTTTCGCTCAAGGCTTAGTTTTTATTTTGATCTATAAGTTTGCCGTTAGTTATCCAAGGCATCATTGCGCGAAGTTTTTTGCCAGTTTGATTTAGCAAACTTCTCTCAGCTGTACCGCGCTCAGCGTTCATTCTTACATATCCTGCTTTTCTCTCTAGGATGAAGTCTTTTGCAAATTTGCCATTTTGAATCTCTTTTAAAACTTCCTTCATGGCTTTTCTACTCTCTTCGCCAACTACCCTTACGCCGCTTACGTAATCACCGTATTCAGCGGTATTTGAGATAGAGTAACGCATATCGGCCATGCCGCCTTGATACATTAGATCAACGATTAATTTTAGCTCGTGCAAGCATTCAAAATACGCCATCTCAGGCTCATATCCAGCCTCTACAAGCGTATCAAAGCCAGCATTTACTAGAGCGCAAAGACCACCGCAAAGCACAGCTTGCTCACCAAACAAATCTGTTTCAGTTTCATCTTTAAATGTTGTCTCAATGATGCCGGTTCTACCGCCGCCTATACCGCAAGCATAGCTTAGAGCGATCTCTTTTGCCTTTCCACTTGCATTTTGCTCAACAGCGATAAGATCAGGTATGCCACCACCTCTTACAAATTCGCTTCTAACTGTGTGTCCTGGAGCTTTTGGAGCGATCATGATGACATCTATATTTGCTGGAGCTTTGATTTGACCAAAATGAACATTAAAACCATGTCCAAATGCGATAGCAGCGTGATCTTTTAAATTTGGCTCGATCTCATTTTTATAAATTTCTGCTTGAAGCTCATCTGGAGTTAAAATCATAACCACATCAGCGCCTTTTGTAGCTTCGCTGACAGTTTTTACCTCAAAGCCCTTTGCTTCAGCTTTTGCCCAGCTTTTGCCACCTTTTGAAAGGCCAATCACAACGCTTACACCGTTATCTCTTAAATTTTCAGCATGTGCATGACCTTGTGAGCCAAAGCCGATGATTGCTACTTTTTTACTTTGAATAAGGCTTAAATCGCAGTCTTTATCATAATAAACATTTATAGCCATTGTTACTCCTATTATTAAAATTTGGCAAAATTATAACTTTAGCCAGCAAAAATTCGGCTGAAATATATAGAAACTCTTTTTAAGTTTTATGATAATTTATTTTGATAAAATACGCTGAAATTTCAAAAAAAGAGATAACTCAATGAATGAATCAGTTTTTAAAAAAATCAAAGCACTTCCACCATTAGATGACACAGTTATACAAATTCAACGCTTACATGCGGACGAAAATAGCTCAATAAGTGATCTTACAAAAGTGGTCGAAAAGGATCCTATGCTAACGGCAAATATCTTGCGTTCAGCGAACTCTCCACTTTATGGGTTTTCTCAAGAGATCACAACCATCGCAAGAGCTATTTCTCTTTTTGGTATGGCTACTATTCGAGGTTTTGCGCTTTCAAGTACGATTAAAAAGAGCTTTTCTATAAATTTAGAGCCTTATGGCATTACTACACAAGATTTTTTAAATATCTCGATAATACAAAATGCACTGATGTACAATTGGCATTCTAAAGTTAATCCTAAAAGTCTAGAAATTCTCTCTCCGGCTTCATTTATGCTTGAGATTGGCAAGATAGTTCTTGCTCACGAATTAGCCGAAAATAAGCAAGATGTCGAATTTAGAGAAAAACTTAAAAATATATCTAGCCCAATTGATCTTGCCCTATTTGAAACAGAAATTTTAGATATGTCAAATGAAGAAGTTACAGCTAAAATTTTTGAACAATGGAACCTTGAGACAGAGCTTAGCAGCTCGATACTCTATTCAAATAATCCAGAAGAGGCACCAGATCATATAAAAGATTACGCAAAAGCCCTAAAAGTGATAAAAACAGCTGTGAATATCTTTAATCAACTTGATGATATAAGCATACAAAATACTCTACCTCTTCTTGACGAATACGGCTTTGGACATGATACGTTTTTAATGGCTGTCGCTAAAGTCAAAGATAATTTGTGAAAGAATTTCTAACATCACTACTAGTTGGCATCAAGGAGAAAGAAGTTTCAAACGAAGATAAAGAGATTTTACGAAATCTCTTAAATCTTGGTGCTGTAAGCTCTCATAAAGATAAATTTTACCTAAACAATGGCTACGTCTGTGGCAAGCTAGACATCAGTCAAAACGCAACTGGCTTTATCATGCCATTTGATAAACGATTCAAGCAAGATATCATCGTAGAAAATAAAAATTTAAACAACTCTCACCTTGGCGATATCGTGTTAGCAAAGCTTTTGCCGCTTAAGAAAAAACGCCAAAGCGCTAAAATAGTAATGAGCCTAAAGCTTGCCAATGAGACAAGCGTGGTCTACACAAAACGCTTTGGAGCGGCCATTTTAGGTGTAAATTTAAAAACTGGACTAAGCACAACCCTAAAAGCGACACAAAAAAGCCTAAAGATGCTTCCACTTGGAACACTACTCAAAATAAATAACCTAAACAACGAGATAGTCGAGGTTTTAGGAAATTTAGACGATCCGCTAAGTGATGAAAAAATTTCGCTTGCTATTTATAATAAAAATGATAAATTTAGCGAGGCTTGTGAGCTTGAGGCAAAGGCATTTGGCGATGAAGTTGATGCTAGCATGTATCCAAATAGGGTTGATCTAAGAAATTTAGAGTTTTGCACGATCGACCCAGTCGATGCCAAAGACTTTGACGATGCCATATATTTTGATGAGAAAAAGCGCGAAATTTACGTCGCAATCGCTGATGTAAGCGAGTATGTGACCGCATATAGCGCTATTGACAGCGAGGCTAAAAAAAGAGGCTTTTCTATCTACTTTCCGCACATCTCAGTACCGATGTTGCCGCGCGCGCTTAGTGAAAACATCTGCTCGCTAAAACCAAACGTTCCACGCCTTGCATTTTGTTTTAAAATTTCACTTGATGCGAATAATGAAGTAAAAAAAGAGGAGCTTTTTGAGACGATCATCCTTTCAAAAAGGCGCTTTAACTACGACGAGATCGATGAAATTTTAGAAGGCAAGAGAGAGTGTGAAATTTCATGGATCAAGCCACTTTTTAAACTCACCACAAAGCTTCGCAAAAAAAGGCTTTTGCATGCATTTGACTTTAGGACAAAAGAGCTGAGAATGAGCCTTGATGAAGAGGGTCAAATTTCTCAAACCAGATTTGAAAGCGACTCCGACTCACATAGACTTGTCGAGGACTGCATGCTTTTAGCAAATAAAGCCGCCGCAAAGCTCATCACAAAGGGCGTTTTTAGAAACCACGCTTCGCCTGATTTTAAAAAGATAGATACCTTGCTTGAAGATTTACAACTTTTGGGGCTTGACTTTACCTACGAGAGTGACCTTGCAAATTTGATAAGAAAGATCCAAATAAAAGCCGATGAACTGGGCAACCGCGAAGAGATAGATAAACTCATCATCAAGTCTCAAAAAAAAGCTGAGTACTCAAGTGAAAATTTAGGCCACTTTGGGCTTGGATTTGATAGATACACACACTTTACAAGTCCTATTAGACGCTATTCTGACCTTATTTTGCACAGACTTTTAAAGGCTAAAATTTCAAAAGATGAGAAACTTTACAACTTCTTGCTTTTAAACATCCAAAGCACCTGCGCAAATTTAAGCGAACTTGAAAGAGAAGCCGACAAGGTAGCCTACGATTTTATGGATAGGAAATTTGCACGCTGGGCAGCCGCAAACATCGGCAAAGAGGTGCGTTGCTACGTGAGCGAAAACCAAAATGTCTTGGTCGCTAAGCTTGATGATTATTTTGTTGGAGCTAGAATTTTTATAACTGGATATAGCGCAAATTTACTTCAAAAGCTCGTTGTAAAGATCACAGAGGCCGATATCGCAAGCGCTAAAATTTTTGCAAAAGTGGTAAGAAAGATCGATGTATAGAAAGGATTTGGAGCTAAATTTAGCAAATGCAAATTTAAGCAACTATTTCTTGCTTTTTGGAGCGGATGAGTTTCAGATCGAACTTTTTGGCAAAGAAATTTTGAGCTTTTACTCAAGCGAAGACGCAAATTTATTAAGCCTTTATTTTGACGAGTACAACTACGCGCAAGCAAGCTCTCACCTAAGCGAGCAGTCGCTTTTTGGAGGTAAAAATATCCTCTATGTAAAAAGCGACAAAAAGATCCCAGCAAAAGAGCTAAAAGAGCTCATCTCGCTTTGTTCAAAAAGTCATGATAACTACTTTTTGTTTGAGCTTTATGAGGCCGATATGAAACTAGTTTTTGATACGCAAAAGGCTTTTGGGACAAATTTTGCGAGATTTTTCAAGCCCTCAACTCCAGATGAAGCGATAAATTTGCTAGCTAAAAGCTCAGCTAAAATTGGTCTAAACATAACCAAAAACGCACTTTATGAGCTTTACTTTACACATAATGAAAATTTATACCTTGCTGCAAGCGAGCTAACAAAACTAAAGAGCCTAAACACACATATCGAACAAGATGATGTAAAAAGGCTAGTTTTTGGGCTTGGCGGGATAAATTTTGATGATTTTTTTAATAAATTTATGGCCCTAAAAGACATAAAAAACGACTTTTTTACCTATCTAGAAGATCCAAATTTTAATGAAATTTTACTTCTAAACTCACTTTACAAAGCATTTTTTAGGCTATTTAAAATTTACTCTTACATCAAGATAAATGGCCGATTAAATTTAGATGAAGCAATTGGTTATCAACCGCCTATAAATGTCGCAAATTTATTAAAAGCAAATAGCTTAAAACTAAATTTAAATGCCTATTTGGAGATATTTAAAACGCTAAATTTAGCCGAGTTAGAGCTAAAAACAAATACAAAAATGGATAAAGAAATTTTTGTATTATCAACTATTTTAAATTTACAACATCTCATATCAACAGCAAATATTAAGTAACTTTAAGCTAAAATCCACCCTTGCTTAATGCAAAATCCTTGCTCACAAAGTGAGCTAAATATCCATAAGGAGAAGAAATGAAACATTACGAGCTTTTATTTATTCTTAAGCCGACATTAACGGAAGAGGAAGTTAAAGCTAAAGTTGACTTCGTAAAAGAAGTTATAACAAAAAACGGCGGCGAGATCGCTACTGTTGTTGAGATGGGCACTAGAAAGCTAGCTTACACCATCAAAAAATATGAGCGTGGAACATATTTTGTTATCTATTACAAAGCTCCACCAGCACTTCTTGCAGAGCTTACAAGAAATGTAAGGATCACTGAAGATATCATAAGATTTTTAAGCGTTAAATATGAAAATAAACGCGAAATCGCAGCTTGGGAAAGACTTTGTAAAGGTATCAAACAAACTATAAAAAAAGAGCCTCGTGAGCCAAGAGTACCGCGTGAGCCAAGAGTTGAAAAAGTAGACGAACAAACTTTTACAGAAGAATAATCAAGGATAAAAAATGTTCAATAAAGTAGTACTGGTTGGGAATTTAACAAGAGATATCGAGCTAAGATACACTACTAGTGGATCTGCTATAGGAAATTCCGGTATTGCTGTTACTAGAAAATTTAATACTAACGGCGAAAAACGTGAAGAGACATGCTTTATTGACATATCGTTCTTTGGCAAATCAGCTGAGATAGCAAATCAATATTTAAGCAAAGGCTCTAAACTTCTGGTTGAAGGAAGATTAAAATTTGATCAATGGACCGACAACAATGGACAAAACCGTTCAAAGCACTCAATCGTAGTTGAAAATATGGAGATGCTTGGCGGAAATAGCGGAGCTAATGGACAAAGTCAAGGTGGATTTAATCAAAATAGTTCGTACTCACAACAACGAAATAATGGTTCAAATAATAGCTATGGTAATACTGGATATCAAAATTCAGCACCACAAAGACAGCAAATGCAACCACAAAATAAAAAAGTGCAAGAAGAGTACTATGAGGAGAAAATCCCTGATATAAACATTGACGCCGATAATTTTGATGGCGACAACGAAATACCGTTTTAATTTAAAGGATAGAAAATGGCAGAAAAAAGAAAATATTCACGTAAATATTGCAAATTTACAGAAGCAAAAATTGATTTTATAGATTATAAAGATACTTCTCTTTTAAAGTATTGTTTATCAGAGAGATTTAAAATCATGCCAAGACGTTTAACTGGCACATCAAAAAGACATCAAGAAATGGTAGAAAAAGCGATCAAAAGAGCTCGTCATGCAGCTATTATACCTTACATAGTAGATCGCAAAGATGTAGTTTCAAATCCTTTTGATGGACTATAATTGTTTAATTTATTAAACCCCTATTAATGGGGTTTAATCCTAATCTTAAATATCCTAGATTTATGTTCTTATAGATTTTTATTTATTGACTGCAGTTTAAAATATTTTTCAAGCACTATCTATAATTTTGGTTTAACTTACACGAGGCAATTAGAATTTATTCAGGTGGATATCTCAAAAATATATACTGTCTTTAAATAACTCTATAGCATCAATTTATTAGTTCAAAATAATTTATTTAGCCATATGTACAATCAATATCGTTGATCCATATTATTCACAATTTTTACCACGAATCACGCATCATCTATTGTGCGGCAATAGCTGTCCACATGAGGCTAAAAAGTAAGATACTTAATATAGAAAAACTTTATAATAAAAACATGTCTTAGTAAATCCAATATTCATCCATTTGGTGTCCGCATATCTTACAAGTGGGCTTTATAATATATTTTATTTTGAAAACTTATTGATGCCAAACCAACCTAACCATGCAACCATGTTAGCTAAAAACAAATTTTAAACATCCTTTTCTTGACATGTAATAATGTTTTTTGTATAATCTCAATTCTTTTTTAAGCAAATGTCTTGCTAGCTCAGTCGGTAGAGCATCTCACTTTTAATGAGGGGGCCGTTGGTTCGAATCCAACGCAGGACACCATTTTTGGGTTTATGACCCTTTCGTCTAGTGGCTCAGGACTCTACTTTCTCTGTGTAGAAACAGAGGTTCAAATCCTCTAAGGGTCGCCAGATATTTTTTAAATTTTAGGTCGCTTAGCTCAGTTGGTAGAGCGCCACCCTTACAAGGTGGATGTCATAAGTTCGAGTCTTATAGCGACCACCATTTTAGGTGCAGCGGTAGTTCAGTTGGTTAGAATGCCGCCCTGTCACGGCGGAGGTCGCGGGTTCGAGCCCCGTCCGCTGCGCCATCCATTATTCTTTAACTTCCATTTTTCCCAGTTATTGCTATTCTTAAAAATAGTGTTTTTATTAAAAAATTTATGCTTTAAAATTTTACATATAAAATAAATTGAAAAATAAAATCTAATTTATCGCTACTAAATCGCATATATTTAAAAATAAATCTTTTTCTAAAATTTCTAAATAATTGATACAAGACAAATCAAAATTAATATTTTTATCTCTAAGTTATCAAAAAATCAATATAATCGTAAAAATTTAATAAGGGAAATTTATGGCATTTGAAAATGTATTAAAAGCAATTGAAGATATAAAAAATGGCAAAATGGTAATTATGGTCGATGACGAGGACCGTGAAAATGAAGGAGACTTGGTTTTTTCAGCGGCAAGCAGCGATATGCAAAAGGTAAATTTTGCAATCACTCATGCAAAAGGTGTGCTTTGCCTTGCGATGGATGAAGCAAACGCAAAAAGACTTGATTTGCCGCTAATGGTTTCTAAAAATACATCCAGCCACGAAACCGCATTTACTGTCACAATTGACGCAAAGGAGGCAACGACAGGTGTAAGTGCTTATGAGCGTGATATGACGATTAGACTTGCTGCTAGTATTGATTCAGTGCCTGAAAATTTTGTAAGGCCTGGGCATATATTTCCGCTTATTGCAAAAAAAGGTGGTGTCCTCGTTCGCACAGGTCACACTGAAGGATCAGTTGATCTTTGTAAACTTGCTGGCGTTAGTCCAATGGCTGCGATTTGTGAGATCGTAAAAGAAGATGGCACAATGGCAAGACGTGATTATTTGGAGGAATTTTGTAAAAAATTTAACCTAAATATGATAAGCGTTTCTGAATTAGTAGAATACAGACTTAGCCACGAAAGCTTAATAGAGGTTTCGCCCGCAAAGAGTGTAAAAATCTGTGGTTTTGAAGCAAAAAGATATGACATAAAAGATCACGAAAATAAAAATCATGCTGCCTATGTTTTCGGAGAGATAAAAGCACAAACTAATGTAAAATTTCAAAAAATAAGTAAAGATCATGAGCTTTTAAGCGGAGATAAATTTGATAATTTATTAAAGTCGTTGGATTTTTTAAGTAAAAATGGTGGAGTGTTACTATTTTTAGAAAGCAACAAAAGCGATGCAAGCTCGCAAAAAGATTATGGCATTGGGGCACAAATTTTAAAGTATTTTGACATAAACGAAATTGAGCTTTTAAGCTCAAATAAAAATAAAGAATTTGTAAGCCTTGCAGGTTTTGGTCTTGATATAAAAGGCTATAAAGAAATTTAAATAGATAGCCTTTTGACGCTTTTTATTTAACGCGGATATTAATCATCCTAATAGCAAAATTCTTCACTTGGAAAATTTTTGCCTTTTACATCATTTGCGTAGGATTGCACACTCTTTCTTACAATATCCGCTCCATCAAGATAGAGTTTTACAAATTTTGGTTTAAAGTCTTCAAAAAACCCAAGCATGTCAGACCATACAAGCACTTGCCCATCGACATTTACCCCAGACCCAATGCCAACAACTGGCACATGAACTTGCCTTGTTATTTCACTAGCCACACTACTCATTGTACCTTCAAGCAAGATACCAAATGTGCCAGCTTGCTCAAATGCCAAAGCCTCTTCAATTAATTTTTTTGCCTCGATCTCGCTTCTACCTTTTATCTTATAACCTCCTTCAAATTTATAAAACTGAGGCTTTAAGCCAATGTGAGCCATAACGTTTATACCCTCTTCACAAAGACGCTTCACTAAATTTACTTGGTGCATACCAACTTCGAGCTTTACCGCATCGGCATTTGTCTGTTTGAAAAATTTCATCGCATTTTTTATCGCTTGCTTTTCATTTGTGTAGCTACCAAATGGCATATCAGCCATGATAAAAGTATTTTTAGCTCCGTTGCAAACGGCCTTTGTATGATAAAGCATGGTATTCATGTCCGCACTTATCGTGCTTTCTTGCATATTAAAACTCATATTTAAGCTATCACCAACCAAAATAATATCAGCATAATCATCAAAAAGCTTAGCAAATAACGCATCATAGGCAGTTATCATTACAATAGGCTCAATGCCTTTTTTGTTTTTTATATCATTTATGCTTAGTTTTTTCTTCTGAGTTTTTTCATTTTTCATTGCAAGCTCCAAGGATTTTTAGCTAAAAGGCTAACAATTTTATCAAATTTTTGCTACAATTACGCCAATTTCTTAAGGACATAAAAATGGGTATATTAAAAAGGCTTGAAATCGATTACTCTTATGATATAGTTGAAGAATTTTTATCTCACTATGCTTTAATGTGCGATTTACTCGAGCCTTTGATAATAAATTTAGGAAGAGCTGATAAATATAAAGATAGTATCTTAGAGCTTACTAGGATTTTTCATAATATTAAGTCAGCAGCAGGATTCATGCATCTTGATCCGATATTAAAGCTTACAACTTTAGCTGAAGAGATAACCCAAGAGGCAAGAAGTCTAAAAGGGCCAGCAAATGATAAATTTATAGATTGGTTGCTACTTATTAGCGATCAGTTTAATAAATATAAAGATGACGTCGAGAACGATTTTGAATATTTTAGCGTTCTTGAGCCAAAAATCATTGATGTGCCTGCAAAACTTAACTAAATAATTCACTAACCATTTTATTTTTTGGGAGCGACTTGGCTTCGACAGGAGCAGAGTGTGTACGGTGGCACGTCGCTTTGAGCAAAGCGTAAAAAGCTCAAATTAAATTTAAACGCAAACAACGTTAATTTCGCTCCTGCTTACGCTAAAGCTGCGTAAGTTCAGTTGAGCCTTGCTTAGTCTAATTCTAGCTAAGACAAAAGCAAGTAATTTAGCTAGAGTAGGCTCGCAAAGTGACTACTTGCTAGCTGAAATTTTAGTCTTAGTCTAAATTTTGGTTTTGGAAAGTGAGCCTTTTTAGATGAAATTTTCACTTTTGCTAAGCGTGTAGAGGCTGTATGCATTTTGTTTTTGGACAGGGGTTCGATCCCCCTCGCTTCCACCATTTTTATCTAAAATACAAATAAATTTTTATTAAATAGCCTAAATTAAAAAAGCTCTTCTGACTCAAAATAATTTTGTGAAATATTTCGCTCTTTTTCATTGGTATTTACATGAAGCACGTAGTAACCTATCTGTGTGTTGCTAGCGTCTATTAATGGTACCACGCAAAAGTAGTGTGTTTTATAAACGTAAAATTCATATTCTTTAAAATTAATATCACGCAAAAAACCTACTATGTTTAAATTTGCACTGCTTAAATTTTCGATGTAATAATCATTTAAAATTTGATCACTCGGAATGCTTTTACGTGAAGGCATCTTATCTTTTGCCAAAAGAACAAATAGATCAATTCCTTGCTTTTTAAAATAATTTCCAAGTGAGTCAAAATTTAACAAAATCTCGATGTTGCCAATAATTTTACCATCACGTATTACGTTTGAAACAGCCCTTATATGCGTTCCAGCATACCACGCCTCGATGCCGACCATGGGCTTGTTTTGATGCCTTGACTCTTGCACTAAAAACCTACTACTAGCGATCATATCGCCATATCTGTTTAGATCCCAACTCCTTACATAGCTTTTTAGATCTTTATCATAAATGTGAAGCTTAATGTTGTTATACATCGATGCTGCACCAAGAGTTTTGGTCAAATTTTCGATATTTTTTATGCATTCGTCGCGACTTTGCCCTAGCAAGCACATTTGTATAGACTCATTTTGAGCAAGCAAGATAGAGATCGCCATTGATGAAAATTTCTCATCATCTATGCTTTTATTAAGCTGTTTTACCTGGTAATCAAAAAAGACTCGCATATTATTTTGCATCTTTTCAGCCATATAAGAGCTGTAAAGAAAGTAAAAAAGCCCTCCAAGCACTATGATAAAGATAAAAATATGATAAATCTTATGCAAAAGGTAAAAAAATGAGAACAGATAAAAATATGGAGCAAATAGCGTTAAGAGCGTTATTTTAGCAGATAGGGACACAGGGTAAAAAATGAGAACTCAAAATGCAAAATTTGCAAAATTTAGGCATTTTTTGTGCATTTTGAAAACCAAGCTTCAATCTTCTTCAAAATTACTTCAAAAACTTCAAAAATTATTTTAAAATTGTGTAAAATAGGCTTTATATCGAGATTGCACCCGACGGAAGCACTTTTTTAACTACGCCCACAATTTTAAGCTGGTCTAGCTCGTCATCCTCTACTACTATATCTTCATAAAGTTCGTTCATCGAGGTTAGTCGAATACGCCTTTTTATCGGGTCTTTAAGTAGCTTTTTGACATATAGATCGCCACCAAGGTTTGCTATTACTATCTCGCCGTTACTGGCCTCGTGCGTAGGCAAGACAAGCACCATATCGCCGTCTTTTAAAAACGGTTCCATACTATTGCCAAGCACGTTTATAACATCGTATTGTTTGGCTGGTATACGCAATATAGTTGTTAAAAAAGAAGCAGTAACTGGTATGCTCTTAAAACTCTCGTTATCGTTGTTTGCACCGTATCCAGCAGCTGCGCTAACGTTAGGGAAAAAGCGTAAATTTATAAGCTTATTTTCTTGCTCGTTTATAACCTTTTGCATCTTTTGTAATGTTTCAGATTTTTCTGGACTAATGGACATATTGGGAGACGACTTATGGACACTTATGGACAAACTATTGGACATTTTGTCGTTTAGAAAATAAGATACATTTACGCCAAATGCAGAGGCAATTTTTTCTAAATTTAGTTGCGTAATATTACCTTTGCCGCTTTCGTATAATTGTATGCTAGACTTGCCAACTCCTGATTTTTCAGCCAAATCACCTTGCGTCCATTCCTTGTCTTCTCGTAAAGACCTAATCTTTTGTGCTAAATCCATAGAATACCCTTGACAAACCTAATAAATTAGATTATAATTTCGACATTGATACCAAAATTATAACAAAGGAAGCTTAAACGATGATAGATTTAATCGGCAACGTAAAAAGCGGCGGAGTAGCGGAGCAAATCCAAATCAAGACAAATAAAACTTTAAAGAGATTTTGCCGCGAAAATAACCTAAGTTATGGCAGTATCTTAAACGGCTATTTCTCTAAAAAAGCTAGAAATACCTTTAAAAAAGTCGGTATAAAAGTAGCCTAATATGTGGGTAAGTTCTAAGCAAGCGGCGGAAGTTTTGGGCGTGAAATACGACGCTTTAATGAAAGCAATCAAGCGTGCAGAACAAGCAGGCAAAAAAATTTGCTCAATAAAACCTAATATATTAAGTTTTATCTACACAGACGGCATTGGTCGCGGTGGCAAAACCCTCCAAATTTGGATCGATGACGCCGTAGCAAACGACGACCCAAGCAAAAAGGAGCCAGACGATGAGAAAAATAGTATTAACGCTAACCTTGATCATAGCCGCGGTAGCGATAGCGCCGCTTTTTGCAGCGCTGTGGATAGCGCAGTTAGCGATGGATATATTATGGACGGTAGCGGCAATGATGAGCGCGGCGGCGATAGCTGTAATCTGCTTTGCGGAGCGCAAGCTTGCGAAAAAATAGAGGCCAAAAGCGCAAGCCAAGATCAAGTAAAGATAAAAATCGAGGATCTAGAAAACATGAATAAGCTAAAAGCCGTCAGAGAGCTAAAAAACTGCCCAAAAGGCATGAGTAAGACTATGTGGGGGCAAGGAGTAGCGAAAAAGTACGGAGTTAGCCTAAAAACGCTTTATGCATGGGCGAAACTAAATAAAAAAGAGGACGTAGAGATAGAAGACGATGAGTTAAGCATTGATTTTAGAGCTAGCTTTAAGAGTTCTAGCTTTGAAATGAAGGCTTTAGAGTGGGCAACCGGGTTTATGCTGCATAATCCTTTGAGCTCTAAAAGGTTCGTTTACGAAAAGCTTGAAATTTATGCAAAAGAGAACGACCTAAATATAGGTTCTTATCAAAGCTTTGCGAGATTAACGGCGAGCGCTGAAATAAAAGCCATGCTGCTTCGCGCAACCGCCGGAGATAGAGGGGTGAGAAACGAGATAGCTTCTCATATCATCAGGGATCTAAACTGCTACGAGAGCATGGAGCTAGTTTGCGGCGATCAGATAGTGTTTGATTTTGACGCTATCGGCCCCGACGGAGAGGTGCTAAATCCAAATGCTTACGTATGGATAGATATGGGAAGCGGAGCGATAATCGGCGTGGATGTAACGTTTGGCAAATATAACCGTCTAAGCGTAGGAAGAAGCCTAAAAAGCGCACTAAGGTTCGGCATGGCCGACGCCATATATACCGATAACGGCAAGCCCGAGCTAAGTAACTACATAGAGCAGGTAAGGAGTCAGCTAAGCGGCATAAAATTTAGAGACTTCGACGATCTTGCGCCAAACATGATACACAAAAAAGCAAAGCCGGGAAACTCGCGCGCAAAACCTATCGAAAATATCTTTAACCACGTGCAAAGACGTATGAGTGAGATAGTATTTTTCGAGCGAGGGGGTGCAGGCTATCACAAAGATAAACGGGGCGACGAAAAAGAGATCATCAAAAAATATATGAAGGAGAATCCTTTAAATTACGAGGATTTCATTAGTTATTTCGAGCAAGGGATCAGGTGGTGGAACGAGCACTATAACGAAAGTCGCAAGATCCATCCTATGAAAAGCTTTCTTGAAAAGCTAGACGCCAAGCCAAAGGTGGTGTTTGACGAGACGACTCTTGATTTTATATTTAGCGAGCGCCGTGCTATCAAGGTAAAAAATAGCGGCGTAACGCTAACGATAATGGGGCAAAAACGCACCTATAGTCATCCGAAACTTTGCAAATTTAACGGCGAAACGGTGGAAGTGCGCATAAACGAGAACGACTACGAGAGAGTAAATATCGTGGATATGGATAGCCACAGAGCGCTATGCGAGGCAAATATCATAGATAGGATAGATCCTAGAGATCACGAAAAAGTAAAAGCGCAAATCGCTAAAAACGAAGCCGTAACTAAGGCGGTAAGGGCGGCGTTTGGATATTACTTTGATCTATACAAGAGAGCAAATGCCATAAACACATATACGAGCGTCGCGCATGAAACCAAAGTAAAAAACGAGAAAACTAGAAAAATTAATAAAAAAATAGCGATGAGCAATGAAGAGCTGCTTAACGCCATGTAAAAGGAGATTTTATGGGTATCAGTTTAAAGGAAAAATTTGAGCTTTGCCAAGCCTACGGCGAAACGCTAGAAACGATAGGCAAAGCCATAGGTAAAGGCGGTGGAACGGTAAGCGGCGTTATCAACGGCAAATACGCTTCATCTAAGGCCGAGCTTTACGAGACGGCGATCGAGGCACATTTGGATAGGGTCTTGGCCGCAAACGCCGAAAAAAAAGAGGCTAAGACGCCTAAAAGCGAAGTTTGGTTAAGCACGGCGCAAGAAAAGATAAGAGATAGGATTTTTAAAATGAATGGCTCTAATCTTAGCTTTTTCGAGCTAATTTTAGGCGAAAGCGGCATGGGAAAGACCTTTTTACTAGAAATGACGGCACGCGAGCTTGGCGGAGTATACGTCAAAGCTCGCAAAAGCCTAAGCGCAAGCGCATTTATGAGCCTACTTTTACGCGCCATCGGCGAAAAACCGAGCGGAAACACGGATGATAAATTCGAAGCTTTTTGTGAGGCTATAACGCAGAGCAAAACGAGGCTAATAATCGTGGATGAAGCTGATTTGTTCGTTAAGGACAACGACTTAACATTTGAGAGAAAATTTGAGCTTTTAAGGGAAATTTACGAGTACGGTAAACGAAATAACTTAGGTATAGCCGTCATAGCGGTAGGTCTTGGTGTGCTTAAAAAACGTATAGATAAGCTGGGTGGCTATTTACAAAGCAGGCTTACTTATTCTCCGGAGATGGTTTTAAGCAAGGACGAGCTCATAAAAATCGGTCAAATGAACGGAATAGAGGGGGAAATAGCGGAGTTTTTAGCCGAAGGCGACAATGCAAGGCTATATGAAAAAACGTCGCTAAATTTAGCTTTGGGATACGAAGCTAAAGTGGCGGCCAATCTAGTATATCAAACAAGGAGAGCGTAATGACAGTAGATATTTTTCAAAATCGCGCGGCGGAGCGAACGCAAGCGGCGGGGCTAGTTAGGCTGGTAAGGGAATTTGAAGAGAAAGGATTTGAAATGAGAGTAAGTGCTAAAGGTGAACTATGGGGCATAAGGCGCGGAAGCATGATAAAGGGCCAAAAGGCCGACTACTCAAAGAGTATGTTTAAGCTAGTAGGCAAATATATCATAAGAACAGCCGACGGCAAAGTAATCGATACGGCGGCTTAAATTTGATTTTTCGGGAGCTCTGCGGAGCTTCCTATAAAGTTAAATTTTTAAGAAAGGAGAATAGATGAAAACAGCGAGATTAGTGTTTGTTTCTACTCCCTACGCCAGTATCGAGTGCAAAGATCGGGACAGAAACTACTACGCTAAGCAAATAGCGCAGCAGGCTTGCGCTATCGTCAGAGCTAACGGCTACGAGCCTATCTCGCCCGTACTTGCGTGGATGGATATATATAGCGAGCTTGAGCGTGAAAGAGTAATGAAAAACTGCGAAGAACTGCTTAGAGTGTGCAGCTATTACTACAGCCATCCGTGCAAGTGGAGCGACAAGAGTACAGGCATGGCACAAGAGGCGGCGTGGGCTAAAGAATACGGCCTAAGTGAGCTTAAATTTAGTTTGTTCGAGTGATAGGGCTAATAAAAATTTTTAATGAGGAGTAAAAGATGCAAATAAATAGTTTTAGTGATGTTGATGTTGCCTTAAAAAGGCTTTGCGAGCTAAGCGTAGGGATCGAAAAAATCAACGGCGAAGTAACGCTTGAGTGTAACCGTGTAAAAGAAGCTAGAAAGAGCGAAGTTGAAAGACTAGAGAGTGAAAAAAGCTTTTTAGAGCAGCAAATCACACTATTTTGCGAGGACAATAAGGCTGAATTTGCCGAAAAACGCTCAAAAGAATTTACCTTTGGAGAGATAGGATACCGCATAAGTAAGAGCGTAAGCTTGCCACGAGTAAAAGCAAAACTTGAGGCATTAGTTAGCTCAATAAAAGCGTTTGGATTGGCCAAAGAATGCATAAGCTATACGGAGACACCAAACAAAGAGGCTTTAGCAGAGTTAAAAGATGAGGATCTAGTAAAACTTGGTCTTAAAAGAGTAGTGAAAGATAATTTTAGGATAGTGCCTAAGATAGAGAGCCTGGAGATAGGAAAATGAATGAGATAAAGAGCTATTTTCAAATCTATTGGAGTGAATATAAAAAGTTAAAAGATAGCAAAAATAGGCTTTTGCCTAGGTTTGTAAGACGAGAAAAATTAAGAATTTGCGTTAAAGGGCTTTAAGCCCTTTAAAGAGCGTTTTAAACCACTTTAACGCTCTTTAAAAGGTTTAATTTTAAGGAAAATAATTGAGAATTCTAAATTTATTCGCAGGTCTTGGCGGAAACCGAAGACTGTGGGATAACGTAACTGACATAAGAGTAACGGCCGTCGAGCTTGACGAAGCCGTAGCGCACGCTTACGCTTTTCGTTATCCAAATGATGAGATTGTTATTGCCGATGCGTACGATTATGCAGCAAAGCATTACGACGAGTTTGATTTTATATGGGCATCGCCGCCGTGCCAAACGCATTCAAAACTAAATTTCGGTAATGTTAGATGGAAAAATTCAAGAAAATTACCAGACTTTAATCTATACTCTTTGATAGCATATCTTCAAAAAAGATGTCAGACAAAGTGGGTGGTCGAAAATGTAATACCTTTTTATACGCCCCTTATAGCTCCTAATGTTTTACTCGGTAGGCACTATTTTTGGTGCAATTTTCATATTGCTAAAAAAGATTTTAAGCCTAAGGTCGCCATAGCGGACGTTAAACTAGGCGATTTTAAAGACTTTGATATAACGGCTTTTAAGGACATAAAAAATAAGCGCCAAATACTGCGAAATGAGGTTAATTATGAGCTTGGAAAATATGTTTTTAAGTGCGCAATAAACAATGAAACAAAAATCCAAAAAGAACCCGACCTAGGATTATTTAATGACAACTAAACAAAGAATTCATCTTAATAATCTACACGAAAAAAAGAGAGCATCGTATCAAGCTAGACTTAATAATGTCCTAAGCTACGATCTTAGTTTTTACCGCTTTAAAAACGGAAAGCTAAACGTATCAAAACTAGCTAGATGTAGTGGTTTAAGCCGTGGATTTTTAGAAAAACATTTATGGTTTAGAGGCTTATAAAATGAGTAAAAAAGAAGAAATTTATAGAAAGCAGCTTTTGGCAATCATCCATACGCACCCGTTTTATAAACACGCAAAACAAAATGACGCATGGGGAGAATTTTTAAGCGCTTGGGACGTAAAAAGCTGCGCGCAGTTAAAAGTAAAAGAGCTTATAAATTTAATAGCCGTTATGGACGGTAAAGATAATCCAAAGTCCAGTACAGCAGAGTTTGCAACGCAAAGTCAAATATATGCCATAAAATCTCTTTGGCAAAGAGTGGCTAATGATAAAAGCGACAAAGCCTTACTATTTTTCATAAAGCGGATAACTAAAAATTTATACCTAAAAATAGAGTATATAAAAAAGAGAGAGGCCTCAAAAATACTTATAGTTTTAAAGAAGATGGAGAATAAATAAAATGCTTTGTCCTAAATGCGCATGCGAAAAAACGAGCGTTTTAAAAACGATTAAGGGACTAAAAAACATAAGAATGAGAAGATGCGAGGGCTGTGGATATAGCTGGATGACCGAAGAAAAGCCCATAAAAGACAAAGAACTAATAGAATACGCCGAATATATAGAGCGTATCGAAGGTAAAAAATGAGATTTTTAAAAGCTTTAACTAGATACAAGATACTAAAATCAAGCGAAGATATAGAGTTTTTGCTACAAAACTACACCGCTACGCAGATAGAAAAACTAGAAACCATAACAGCCGAAATTTTAGCTATTAGCACCGAAAATACGGACAAAGAAACCCTAAAGAAGCTACTTTTAAACAAAGCCAAAAGTGCAAACATAGATGTGCTTCCTAGCGATCTTGAAAATTTATATATCATCTTATCCAAAAGAGCGCTAAAAAAAGTGGCCGAAAGCATGAATAAAACTCTATCATTCGTATTTGACGAGATAGATGCGGATGCAGTGGAGGCGATGAGAAAGAGCTTTTACTGGATGGGCAAAGAGTATAACGAAAATCTGCAAAGCAGGCTAAAAGATAAGATAGAGGGCGTTTTTAAAGGCGAGATAGAGCTTGATGAGATCGGCGCAGAGCTAAAGAGGGAATTTGGCTCTATAATAAGCGCGGATGAGAGTTATTTTAAGGGAGTGAGCGATCATATAGCATTGCAGGCTAGAAACGTCGCTACCGTAACGCAAGGGGCTAAATACGGCGTAAAATATTATAAAATTTTAGCTATTATGGACGCTAGAACGACACAAATTTGCCGCTCGATGCACGGACGCATAATCCCAGCCACACATCTTGAAGCACAAGCGGAAAAAATACTAAACGCAAATAGCCTAGCTAGCAAAAAAGCGGCCGCAGCGTGGAGAAGTGAAGCGTATTTAGGCAAAAGCGATAAAATGGATAGTAATTTTGGACTTCCGCCTTATCACTTTCGCTGCCGCACGGAAGCCGTGCCGGTATGGGTTGATGAAGAAGAGATAGATGGCGTAAAGATGAGAAATACACAGCCCTTTTACGAAAGTGAGATTATAAAACATATAGATAAAACGGGCGTTGAAAGATATGCAAACAAAAAGACTTACAATCACTCTGTAAGTTCATCAAAAAGAAACGTAAGCCCAGCAGATACTATAAAAGCACTCAACTCTATCTTAAAGATAGCTCCACACAGAGGACATGCAAACAGAAGCGTAGCTGTAAGCCAAAACGGCTATTTTATGGTGTTTGATGGTGATTATTTATATAATATATTTAAACCGAGCGATAATCTGGAAAGATATTTTAAAAGAAGCGCGGTTTTAGATAAAGCGGAGATTATAAAATGGAAATTTACAATATTTGCCTAGGTAACGGCTGGACGATAGAGAGCGCTAAAAACGCCAGTTTGGGTAAAGGTATGGAGATTGAAATTTTTGCTCAATTTGAAGTGCTTAATGATGATATTACCTGGATTTATGACATTGTCCTCCCAAGCGATGAGGCTATAAGTGAATGTAAAAAGATCGCCATGTTTAATAAAGCTTGTAAGTTTGTTGTTTATGATCTTGATAAAAATGGCGACAATTGGATAAAAAAAGAGAGTTTTAGCGGTACTTTCATAGACGCATTAGAATACATAAAAGAAAATTTCAAAGTATAAAATGAAAAATATCGACAAATATTTAAAAGACTTCCTTTTTAGAGTGGGTTCGGGCGTAGCGCAGGTCGCCAAAGAAAAAACAGCACCTATAAGAACAGGCAATCTTAAAAGAGATATAAGGGTGTTTGAGGCAAACGCTAGTGAAGTGAAAATAGGCAATACCTTAAAAATAAAATATGCCAAATATGTCCATAGCGGTACAAGAGCTTATACTATCAAACCCAGAAATAAAAAAGCTTTAGCCAATAAAAAGGCGGGATTATTTTTTGGTAAAAAGGTAAAACACCCCGGCATAAAGGCAAATCCATATCTGTTAAACGCTTGGAATATCTACAAAAACGGCGGCTTGAAACGCGCTAGCGACGAGCTAGCACAAAATGTGGGCAAAGAGATAGTAAAAGAGATAAAAGTGATTTTAAAAAATTAATAAAACATAGTTACTCTGTCGCATCTCCAACAAAAAGACTTTGTTTGATATACTCACCTTCAAAATTTTGTCTACTATCTATAAGATTATGAATTTCAACCAAATCTAACCATTTCGGTGCAGGTGCAGGCAGTATTTTTAAATCCTCAAGCTCCTTGTTTGCGCTTTTAAGCATAACACTGCGATGCGTTATGGCCTTTCCGTTTATTGCATAAACATCAAAGCCCCCGAATTTATTCGTCGCGGTATCGTCTACGACGTAAACTCCGCCTTGCGTATGATCGCCCCCCGCTTCAAAACATTTTATAAACAAATAGCCCTTATATTGCGTGTGGGCACACCTTACTGGGTTGTATTTTTTGTAATAAAATATATACATATTTGTAAGAAGCTCTTCGTATTTTTCTATATCTGCTTTAATATTTTCATCTTTGCTTTCGCATCCGCAAAATACAAACATACCCATAAGTAAAATAACCAAAAACCTTTTCATGCCACCCCTCTCTTTTGTCAAGTAAGCTTATTTTGGTTAAAAAAAATTATATCAAATTTTTAAATAATATACGCCTTGCCTCTTTTGTCCCTTACCTTTTCAAAGTAGCTAAGCGCGAGAGCTAACGCCCAAAAGCGGTCGGCGTGGCCGTGTTCGTTGCGGTCGCTGTCGTAGGTAAAGCTTTTAGCGCCCGCTTTTCGCTTTATAGCGTGAAGATCGGCTATTAATGCCGGGTCGTTTGGGATGATTATGCTTTTATCTTCAAAGTGCTTTTTTAAATTTAGCGCCATAGCCTCTTTGCTACTTTGCGTAAAATAGACCCCTTGCACCCTTGAAGAAAAGCGCCTTTTTACCTTTTCGGCTACGCTCATGCCAATACCGGTTTTATCTATCTTTTGCATAGCTAAAGGATTAAACCGTAAAAAATCGATGAGTAAATTTTCTTGCGCTTCAAAGCTTGCTTTGGCGATAACATCTAGCACGCTTAGCTTCTTTATGCCGCCTTCGTCGTATACGGCTATATGAGCCGATCTATCTTTCGTGCGGCCAACGTCAAATCCTGCATATTGCGGGACGCTTTTAGCCGGAAGCGTCGGTGCATAGTCTTTTATACAACTTTTTATAAGCTCCACGCTTAAAAGCGCATTTTCGTCGTCTATGAATTGGCACTCGTACGCGCTAGCCCACGTATCGGCGTCAAAAAGATCCCGCATAGTTTCAAGATCGAAATTTAGTCCGTCCTCTATGGCCCTGTAAATATCTACTCTATGCCTCGAAAACATATAGTATTTTGTTTCATTGTCGAATAGCTCGTGAAATAGCGAATTCTCTTCAAACGGCGTAGATAGGATAGTGAGGCGACCCGCTACCGCGCCGATTGAGGGCACGAAAGCATGCCAGATTCGCTTTTGATTTGGATACCAAGCGAACTCATCCATCCAAATATCGCCCGTAAAACCTTGCACCGTGCGGAAGTTATGAGCCATAACCCTAATCGTAGCGCCGCTATCTAGGCTCTTTTCGTATTCGCTATTTTTAGCAAAAAGTATGCCGAATTTCTCAGCCCATCCGTCTAGGTAGTTCATTAAAATCCTAGCTTGCTCTTCGCTCGCGCTCAAAAACAGCTGATTACGACCCGCAACGGCTCCAAGCAGCGCATCAAGGCTCGAGGCGTATGAAAAACCTATTTGGCGGGATTTTAGCACGATACGAAACTGAGACGTGTCATTGATAAAATCTTTTTGATAACCGTAAAGCCCGCCCTCATCCATAGCTTTAGCCTTTAGGCTTTCATAGTCTGCGTTCATTATGGTGGTAGGCTTTTTCTTATTTTTTACCTTCGCCTCTTTTGCCTTTTGGCCTTCAAGGCGAGATAAAGACGCGGAGAGCATCGCTATTTGTTTTGCCTTGCTGTCGCTACTTTTGCCTTTGCTAAGCTCTGCGATTTGAGCTTTTAAATTTTGAGCGGTTAGGCGGCCTTGCTTATCCTCTTTGCCTTTCCAACGCGATAGAGTAGATACGTCAATCTTGTATTCTTTGCTAATTTCAGACAACGAGTATCCAGAGGAGATTAAATTTAAAACGAGTTCTTTTGTCTGCTTAGAATACGCCATTTATTCATCCTCCAAACAAGAACGCATAAAATCAAGCGTGAAATCAAAATTTAGTATATCAACGCCCCGCTCATCCGTGGCATCTACGCTTGAGTTTTTAAAATTTAAAAGAGGAGTTAGACTCATAAGCTCTTTTAATACAACCTCTCCGGCGCTAATGGGAACAATAACGGTCAAGACGGCTTTATACTGCGCATGGTTAAGCACACTTCTTTCGGAAACGAAAATTTTAAAATCGTCTTCGTGTTTTAAAATTAATTTTTCGCAAAATGCAATTAGCTCTTTTTCGGTCTTGATATTCTCTGCTTCCATACTCTCTCCTTAAACAGCGGCATAAAAATATCCGCTCGTATTTTTCTTCGTCGTAAGTTTGTAAAATTTATCCATCCAATACTCCTCCCACTGCTTAACGTCTTTAAAAGTGTCTAAGCTTTCGTCATATTCATTTGCGCGCTGCTGGATTTTAAGCCAAAGCTTCTGTCCTAAAAGCGCTAACGTATAAAAAGCTGCGGCTTTTGTTTTACTCGTCTCTTCTACGGCGTATTTGCCTATCTGAGACTCCGCCATTTCTATATACGGTATTATCTCGTCGTCGGCTATCATTTTTAATTTGTTATAGCGTCTAATTTCATCTATGATATTTTGCATATTATTCCTTTTTAAAAACCTGCTTCAAAACGCTTCAAAACGGCTTCAATTTCAACGAACGTATTTTAAAGATACGTTTGCATTGTTTTACTATTAAAACGGCTTAAAACGTTTTATTTGTTATAACCCAAAATTCCGCGCGCTTCATTTAAGCTAATTATACCGCTGCTTACCAGTCCGGCTACCAGCTCTCCGTCGTCTTTAAAGTTGCTTACGTCGATAGGCTTAAGCTTGATAGGATAGCCGATACTATCGAAAAACCACTCTATTTGCTCTTGTTTTGGGATGATCGTAAGCTCGTTAAAGCTGTGCAGCTGTCCAGTTACCTCTCCGCTGCCTCCAAGCTGTCCGGCGGTCATTACTCCGACCATTCTAGGCGGTACTCCGTGCGCGGCTATGATCTCGTCTCTATTTAGGTTTTTAAGCTTTTCAAAACTAATATCGCTTACCTTGCTTAGATCCTCGATACGTACTTTCGCATTCTCACCGTTTGCAGTTAAAACCAATGTTTTGTGCGCATTGCCCGTCCCTTTAAAATTTGAGCCGAAAAATTCTTTAAAGGCGTTAAGCTGCATCTCGTCAGGCTCTGAATTTTCAAAGATTATGGCCGTATCGGCGCGGGCGGAGTTTTCAAAAAAAGCGTTATTAAAACTATCGGCCTTTTGATTGGTTAGAATTGAGAGCATAGCCGCCAAATAATCAGGCTCTCCGTAAAATCTAGAGTTTGGAGAATAATAATATAAGTGTTTTGCATTAAGTGCTATTGATTTATTGTTTTTTACTTGAAATATTTCTTTGCTTTCGTTTACTCTAGCTTCGATAGAGGGAAGTATATAAAGGTTTTTACCCGCAATTTCAACAAAAGCATTTCCAAAAATTTCAAGATTTAATATAAACGCATATAAAAAATCTTTGGGCGTCATAACGCCACCTTCAAGCTTTGAGCCATCTTCTATATTAGATAACAGTGATGCTTTTAATTGCACGGCTCGCCTGTGATAGGTATTGGCGTAAAAAAGACCTAGTAGTCTATCAAAGCTAAAAAACGGCTCTATTAAGCCTTGTGAGTCTTTGCTTTCTTCAGTAAGCTGTGCGCTACCTTGCGCTGCTTTAAAAATTCTATCCATATTTATCCTAAAAATTTTTAATCCAATTCTACGATAAAGATTTTTCGCTTTCTAGCAAGATAAGACATATATGTCTTATTTAGGTTTTTTAAAATCTTATTTTTGGCGAAAATGGCGGAAAAAATAAGGAGTAAGTAATGGCTAGAGAGATAACCGATATGCAAATCAAGTTAATTTCGCTGGTATCAGCAGGTGCTAACAATAAAAAAATTATCTACAAAAATGAGAATTTTAACGAGCTGTTAAGAGTCGACTTTAAAAAGAGTGATGCAGAACAAGGAGTTGTTTACGGGATAGTTTATGCCCCAGACGAAGTGGATACGCAAGGAGATTTTGCAAATGCTGATGAAATCAAAAGGGCTGCTTATAACTTTATGAAGAGATCGGACCTTAGCTACTGTATAGATGTAAATCATAATTTTAATATCGCAGACGCCTATATATGTGAAAGCTGGATAGTAAAAAGCAAAGATGAATTCTTTAATGAAGAGGGAGCGTGGGCGGTAGGCATCAAAATAGAAGATGAGGAGCTGCGAGAGATGATAAAAAACGGAACGATAACTGGACTATCAATGTATGGCAGTGGAGTGATAAAGGGGAGCGAAAAAGAAGATGTCGCAAAAGGCGGCGTGATAGCGGCGCTAAAAGAGTTTTTCGGCTCAAGCGAAAATTTTAAAAAAGAAAGTTCAAACAACAAAGGAGAAACGATGGATGAAAATAGAGTTGCCGAGCTTGTAAAAGCTGGCATTAGTGCAAATGAGGCAAAACTTGAAACGCTTGAAAAATCGGTAAGCGAGCTAACCGCTAAACTTGACGCGATAACAAGCGAGTTAAGCAAATCAAAACAAGACGTAACAATCGAAAAAACGCAAATTTCAGCAAGCAAAGGAATACTATAATGGACGGATTAAACGATATTTTAAAAGGCTCTATGAATGCCACTAACGTTACTCTCTCAGGCTCACTTACACCTGAGCAATCGCATAATTTTATAGACGTTATTAAGCAAAATAACGGCTTTTTGCAAAAAATCCATACTGAAAAAATGGGTAGACTTACTAAAGAGCTCGATGCATGGGACGTAGCAAAAGGAATTTTGGTGCGCGTAGCTAGTGGCGAAAAACCAAACGACTCACAAAGATCGGCTTTAAGCAAAGTAGGTGCAAAGCTAGATGCCAAAAGCGTTCAGCTATTCTCTCGCATCTTGCAAGACGCGTTAGAAGACAATAGGTCAAACCCTAATTTTGAAAAAGAGACTTTTGACGCGTTTGCTAAGGCTTTCGGTAACGATTTGGCACTTCTTGGCTTTACCGGAGAGAGCGATACTTACGACGGAACTTTTAAGACGCTACATAAAGGCTGGCTACAAGTAGTCAAGGACTCTAGCGACGCAGTTAAATTAACCTATGCAGCATCAGAAAAGGTGTCAAATAGACTGAGTGCATTAGTTGGATCTATAGACCCAGACATCGTAAGCGAAGCTAGGATTTTGATAAACCCTTCCGACGTTCAGGAATACAATAAAGAGCTAAGTGCGCTAAATTCGCCGCTTCATCTCGTTCAAGGCGGAGCCAACCAAATACTTGGCATTCCATTTGAAATAACTCCTCTTATGCCAAAAGGCACTTATCTAGCCACCCCGCTTAAAAACTTAGTTTTAGGAGTAGTTTTAGATATCCGTCGTAACCGCTGGTATGACGCTGAAGAGCGAGCTTTAAAATACGTATTTGATGTATTTACTGATTATGAAGTAGTCGTTAAAAAATGGGCTAGTCTTATGAGTAAAGCATAAAGGAGCGAGCATGATGTACATAGCTAAAGGCAATATATGCGTAAAGGGAAATTTCGTTAAAGAGGGTGAGACAATCACCCTTAATCAAAACGAAGCTAAAAAGTATTTGGACTCCTCAATGATAGAGGTTTTTAAAGAAAATGACTCAAATACACAGTTGCAAGATGAGGACAAATCCTCTGATCAAGACGATAATTTGGGGTCAAAAGAAGAGTGATCGAGGTCAAAATGTCATTAAAAGAAAACATAAAAGAGAACGAAGGCTTTAAAAGCTACATATATCAAGATACTCGTGGGTATCCTACTATCGGATATGGCTTTAAGGTTTCATCTCTTAGTAAAGACGAACTCTTTTTAAATGGTGGCAAGGTTGAGCCTATGAGTAAAGCGGTAGCAGATCAAATTTTAGAGATGAAGCTAATTAAACTCGCCTCTAGCGTTTGTGAAGCTTTTCCTTGGCTAGAAGATAAGCCAAAAAATGTCCAAGACGTGGTAATAGAAATGTGCTATCAAATGGGCGTACTAGGCGTGAAAAAGTTTGTTACCACTCTTAATTTCATAAAGTCTGGTGAATATGAGGCAGCCTACAAAAATGGACTAAATAGCCTTTGGGCAAAACAAACGCCAAACCGCGCAAAGAAGGTGCTAAGTGGGTTACTTGATAACTAAACTACCGATTATAGGTTTTGCATTGGCCGCGCTTTTAGGTTTTGCTTGCGTAAATTTGTTTTTGGAAAATTCAAAACTCCAAAGTATAAATTCCGTTTTGCTTAAAGACCTTGAAAGCGTAAAAGAGAAAAACGAGCGACTAACCAAGGACTACACTACAGTCAAAAACAATCTAAGTGCCTGCGATACAGCTCTTGCTTCACAAAACGAGGCTATAAAGGCTGCTGCGGTAAAGATCGACGATACTCCGTCAAAAGAGGTCGAGCGAATAAAAAAGATCTACGTCAAAGATAAAAGCTGCGAGGCCGAACTAGCGGCATATAAGGAGCTGTTTCGTGATTAGGATTTCGCTTTTTTGCCTATTTGCTTTGATATTTGCGGGCTGTGCGGCCAAGCCTCAAGCGAGCGAGCCGTACATAATCTATAAAGAAAAATACGTGCCCGTAAGGTGCAATGCCGAGATGCCCGTAAAACCTAAAGACGACGGTACGTTCGAGACGGATAAGAGGATTGCTATTTACTACCGCGATTGCGAAAAAAAACTGAAACAATGCCTGGGTATAAAGGAATAAAATGGAAAATAGCCTAAATTTTAGCGACGAGATCAAAGAAACGGCCGGACTAATAAATTTGGCCGGAGCTTGGGGATTAAACGAATTTATCGTCTTTATGGCGATTTTTGGCTTTATAGGCTTTGTAGTGATCTTTTGGCTACTTAGTAGATACACGAGCAAAAACACTGATTTGATGATCGATGTGGTGAATAAAAATAGTGAAGCGATAAATAAACAAAGTAGCGCCACTGAAAAACTAAGCGATATCTTAGCAGCAAATTTTGCCATAAACAAAGAGAAGCTCAATGAAATACATGATGATGTAAGAGAGATCAAGCATAGCGTAAAGTACACAAGAACGCCAAGAAATAAAAAATTTAGCGAGCATATAAATGATTGAGGTTGGAATTATCAGTGAAGTAAGAGATGACCGTGCAAAAGTTGCCATTGGTTCGATGGTAACTGATTTTTTGCCAGTATTTCAAGCACATGCCAACTCTTATGCAGTGAGCTTTTCACCAATACGTGTAGGAGAGCAAGTGCTAGTGCTACCTGTGCATGATGAGCTAAACTCAGGTGTGGTGCTTCGTGGGCTTTATCAAAGTTCTCACAAGGCAGATGCTACTGATAAAAAGGTGCATGTAAGTTTTGAAGATGGCATAAAGATGAGCTATGACAGCTCTAGCTCTTGTCTTGAAATTTCATCTCCAAAGCTTATAAACATAACTTGCGATAACGCAAATGTAAAGGCTAAAAATGTGATGGTAGAAGCTAGCGATACCACTATAAAAAGTCCAAGTATAAAGCTACTTGGCAATACTTTGATACAAGGGGCGATAAATACAGCAGGAAGTGGTGGTGGTAGCGGCAGTTTTGAGATAAACGGAGATGTAAAAATCACTGGCTCAATCACAACAGGTGGTAATGCAAACTTTGGCGGCAGCGTAAGTGACGCACGTGGCAGCCTAACAGATCATAAAAATAACGGACTTGCGAGGGATTAGTGATGAAATATCTAATTGATATAGAAAATTCTATCAAAGACATACTCCTAACTCCGCTTGGCTCAAGGGTGATGCTGCCTGAGTATGGCAGCAGAATTTATGAGCTAATAGATCGCAAGGTAGATGATGAATTTCGTGCTGATCTGGCGTGCTTTGTGATAGAGGCGGTTGAGAAATGGGAAAAGAGAGTAAAGATCGATGAGGTTCGTCTTATAGGTTTAAAAGATCATAAGCTTAGCTTTAAAGTAGTGCTTATGAGTGGTGATGAGATAGAGGTAAGAGCATGAATTTAAAACAACTTCCATATCCAAACGTTATTGAGGTGCTTAAATATGATGAAATTTTAAATAATGTTAAAAACATTTTTAAAGAGCATTTAACTGATGATGAAATTTCACTACTTGAAAGTGACAATTATTCGGCACTTCTTGAAACGCTAGCTTATAGAGAACTGCTCTTGCGAGCCAGGATAAATGATAGCGTTAAGGCTATGTTGCTGCCATTTTCTACTGGAGATGACCTTGATAACATAGTAGCGATTTATGGCATAGAGAGGTTAAAAGGCGAGAGACCAACGGCGCAGTGTGAATTTAGCCTTTCAATGCCAAGAAACAGCGATACATATTTGCCAAAAGGGCTAATTTTACGCAGCGAAAATGGTGAAATAGCTAGCTTAAAAAGTGAAGTTGTAATAAGAGCAAATGAGCTAAAAGCTATTGGAGTGATCATCTTAGATGAGTTTACAAAAACCAGTAAAGTAAAGTGCGAATATATCCAAACACCGCTGCCTTTTGTCCTAAAAGCAAAACAGCTAAGTGAATTTGAAGGCGGAGCCGAGCGTGAAAGCGATGATAGGCTAAGAGAGCGTGCAGTTTTAAGCCTAGAGCGTTTCTCAACTGCAGGCAGTGCTAAAGCATATACTTATCAAACACTTAGCGCAAATGCAAAGGTGCTGGAGTGCAGTGTGCTAAATGGCGGTGCTGGAGTGGTGCAAATTTATCTAAAAACTACCGACATGAGCGAAGAGACACGCAAAGATGTGGAGAGCTTTTTAAGTGCCCAAAAGGTGCGTCCGCTAACCGACAATCTAAGCGTGTTAAATGCCACGAAAATAGACATAAAGGTAGTAGCTACCCTTGAGCTAACAGATATGCTCTTTCAAGACGAAATTGCTAAGAATATATCAGCTCTGCCAACTACTCTTAGTCTTGGAGAGGATCTAAATTTAAGCTATATCTATAAAAATCTACATCAAAACGGCGTTTATAGAGTAAGTCTTAAAGAACCGCTTAATGATAAAAAGATAAGCGTAAAAGAATTTGTAAATTTAAGCTATGAGATAAGCTACAAAAAGGCTGAGTTATGAGTTTGCTGCCTAATCACAAAAGTAAATTTGATAAGAAATTTGATGAGCTTTTTGGCGTAAGGTTTGAGGATTTAGACATTGGTGCCATAAATACTCTTGCAAGCAAAGCTCCAAAAAATTTACTGCCAGTACTTGCAGCTAGCTTTGATGTAGATATTGATGGATTAAACGAGAATGAAGCCAGAGAGCTCATAAAAAACGCTTTTGAGATACATTACTACTCAGGCACTTTTTATAGTCTAAATAAAGCATTAAGCGCACTTTATGCAGATGCCAAGGTTAAAGAGTGGTTTGATTATGCTGGACTACCTTATCACTTCAAACTAGAGCTTGATGCAAGCAAAAATGGAGTAAGCCCACAGACACTAAAGAGATCTGATGAGATCATAAACACCTATAAAAACGTGCGTAGCGTATATGATGGAGCAAGCATAAAAGCGACTGCTAGCATAAATTTAAAAGCCTACTCTTACACATTTAGCGGTGAAAATATAAGTGTAGATCCTTATGTAATATCAAATATAAGCCAAAGAGCAAGCTTTAAAGTAGGAGCTACTACGCAAATAAACGAGATCATAAGCATGCCAATCGATGCAATAAGAGTTTTAACAAGATAAAGGACGGATAAATGAAGCAATATACACTTTTAACAGCTAGCGGCATAAACAAACTTTTAAAAACCGCTAGCGACGGATCGAAGATCGCATTAAAAGAAGTTGTAGTAAGCGATTACGATGGAGAGCTAAGCGAGCAGACGGCATCAATACCAAATGAGAAGTATAGGGGCGATATAAACGCCATAACGATAGACGAGAGTGATAGCAACATCCTTGACGTCGATGCTATTATACCACCTGAAGTTGGCGGATTTTACATAAAAACGGCTGGCATATACTGCGATGATGGTTCGCTCTTTGCAGTTGCAAGGCTAGCAGATACTTATAAGCCGCTTTTGAACGAGGGGTCAAGCAAAGACATCACATTAAATTTTAAACTTCAAATCGCAAATGCGAGTGAAAGCATCATTTTAAAGGTTGATAACAATATAGTGTTAGCAACCAGAAAATGGTGCGAAAAGATGTTTCTTAAGTTAAAAGACAAGATAGACGCATACACCAAAAAAGAGAGCGACGATAAATTTGCTCTAAAAACCGAGCTAACGGATGGCTTGCCAATAGGTGCATATCTGAGCTATCCAAGCCAAAAAACCATCCCTGCTGGCTTTTTGATCGCAGATGGTAGAAGTCTCAAAAAAGCAGAATACACTGAGTTGTTTGACGTATTGGGGTACGTATATGGTGGCTCAGGTGAAAACTTTAACTTACCGAATTTTGCCGATGGCAAATTTATGAGGTCAATAGGCGGTAACGCTGCAGGATTAGGTGTAGTTCAACAAGATGCATTTCAAGGGCACTTTCACAAATGGAAAGATAGTACAACAGAAGTTGGTTGGACTTATAATTTTACAGGCAATACATCAAATAAACCTGGCACTAGGGATAATATATCATCTATTGCAGAGCCAAAATCAGACGGCGTAAACGGCGAGCCAAGAACCGCAAATGAAACAAGACCGTACAATATGGCCGTAGTAGTCATCATAAAAGCCAAAAACGTAAACACTCCAACGGCTGGGCAAATCGATAAAACAATACTTGCGACTGAAGCCAAGCTAGGAGTTGTTAAACTTAAAAACTCAATAACTGCCAAACAAGAAGATGCAGCTATTACAGAGAAAGCTGTGAGTGATGCGATAGAAGCTAATAAAAGTATAGGTATAGGTCAAACTTATCAAGATGTGTGGGCTCAAAGAGAATTAAACACTTATTACCTAAACACCACTAGTAGGCCTATAATGGTGGGAGTTGATTTTGAACCTACTTTGGTTGATACGCCTATTTCAGTCGTAATAGACGATCAAATAGTAAGGACTGCTGGCATTGATAGTCGCATTCACGTAGGTTTCTCGTTTGTAGTGCCAGCAGGCTCAAAATATAAAATCGCCACTTTACTAAATACCTCTTTGAAGAAAATAAATTTAGTAGTTGATGTCACTAATAAAAAATATAACACATGGAATGAACTCAAATAAGGATCAAAAAATGAAATACTATAAAGACAAAAATAATGAGATATATGCTTATGATAGCCCTATCAGCGAAGAAGCTTTAGCTGCAAGCGTAGAAAAGTTTTGTTTAACACCTTTAACACAAAAGGAGATAGAGGAGTATTTAACGCCAAAAATAGACGAAAGGGCTAAGGCATTAGCACAGCTTGAAGCGGATATAAAAGAGTGCAAGGATGACATAAGCCACGCTCTAATCATCGGCAATGCTTCAGTGCTTGAAAATCTAAGAAATGAATATAAAAGCCTTCTGGTAGAGCGTGAGAAGCTACAAGAGCAAAATGAGCAAGAATAAAAAGGAGTAACTAATGGCAAGAATAAAAAGATGTGAAGTGTGTGCGAGCAAGCTAGACAAAGATAGTAACTGCACTTGGGAGGGTTGCCCAAAATGCCCTAAGTATAAAGCAGAGGTAAAAGATGAAGTTAAACCAAAAGCAAAAACTACAAATTCTTAAAAACGTAGCTATCGAGCTTCCACTTGAGATAGTGCATTTTATCGTAGTGCCTATCGCTCTGCTAGCCTGTGATGAAAAAAGTGAGAATTTGCCTAAATGGGCGGCGTGGTTTGATGAGAACGACTACGGCATAAACGGAGACGACGGCTGGAAAAACGAGCATTTCCCGAACGGCAAGAACAGAACCTATTGGGCGAGGCTTTGTTGGCTCTACCGTAATAGGATAGGAAACTTTAGTGCGAAGTATCTGGGTGTCAAAGTTGAAGATATAGATGCAAGCAGTGTTAAGAGCATAGGTGATACTCTAGCTACAGAAAACAAAGGTAGAGAAAGCACTCAATGCCTAGTGACTTGCAAGATGAAAGATGGACGTGAGCGCTTTGGTTATTACCGTGAGATCAGATACGGCAAATCAAAATGGTACTGCCGTATCTATCTAGGATGGAAGCTTATGGATATATGTGGGATGAATGAAGAGAACAAAAGCACATATCTTGAAGCAGATGATAAGAAAGTGCTTAAAAGTGTTTGGTGCGTAAATCCATTTAAAAAAGTAAATCAAAAAGGAGAATAAAAATGGCAGCAAAATTTGGTGTAAACGTAACCGTATCAGCTGAGGCAGCAAGACCAATAGCAGTAGAAAGTACTACACCTATTGGTATAGCAGGGTATGAAGAGGTGCTAGAAAATGGCCTACATTTTTATATGACAACAGCAAAGGCACTTGAAGCTCTTGAAGCAAAATACAAAGCTAAAAAGGATGCGAGCCAAGCTTTTAAAAAAGGCTCTATTTATAGGGCTTTAAAAGGTATTGAAGATCAGGCCGTAAATACTCAAATAATTTTAAGTGTATTTACAAAAGATGACGATGAGGACACAAACGATGAGATCACGGAGTGCAAAAGTGCCGTCACAGCGTTTGCTAAAGCAAAATCACGCTTTGGTTATAGCCCAAATTTAATAATCGCACCTGGCTTTAGCCATGAAGATGCTATCAAGGGTGAGATAGAAAAGATGGCAACCAGACTAAAAGCAACCGGCATTGTAGATCTAAAAGCGGATGACGCAGCAGCAGCCATTGTTAAAATGGGTGATTTTGGTACAAATAGGCTAGTTGCCGCTTATCCAAATGTCAAGGTTTGGGATGATGAAACGAATGCTTATGTCTATGAGGGGCAAAGTGCGAGAATAGCCGGCATGATAGCTCACACAGATGGAGCAAGCGAGTTTGGATATTCAGATAGCTACTCAAATAGGGTTATGATAGGAGTTTCTGGCACGCAAATAGACGTGGATTTTGAGTTGGGTGAGACTTGTACAGCTGATGAGCTAAGGGCAGCAAAAATTTCTACCATCATTAGAGAAAGTGGCTTTAGGGCTTGGGGTGGCGAAACGAGTGACCAAGATACTATTTGGCAAGATCTAGCACGTGTTAGGATATTTGACCGAATATCACAAGCTTGCCAAAAGGGAGTGCTGTTTGCGATCGATAGAAAAGCTAGTGAGCTTTATCATGCAAAAAGATCAGTTAGCGAGCTCCTTCGTCAGCTAGTTGGAGCAAAGGTACTTCTTGGATATGAGCTTAGCTGGAGTGCAAAAAACACCGACGCAACTATCACGGCTGGTAAATTTTACCTTGATGTCAGAATGCAAAACAATCCAATCGTTAAGCAGCTTACACTTGATTTTATCTACGTGGATAAATACGGTAGCGTTTTGATGGATGAGTTAAACAAATAAAGGAGATAAACAATGAAAAGACAAATTCCTCAAGTAATCCAAGAAGGTAACGTTTATATAGATGGCATCGGCTATCTTGGTGTAACAAAAAAGCTTAAGCTTCCCACAATAGAGTTTGAAATGATAGAGAGCAAAGGAGCTCTTAGCACAAATTACACAACTGGCATGCTAAAGGCAACAGAGGTTGAATTTACAGTTAGTGTGTTAGACAAAAACATGTGGGTAAATTTAGGACTAAACAGCTTTACCAACCGCATTCCGTGGCTTTTTAAAGCTAGCATTTTCCAAAGCGGCAAAAGCAAAACTGTGCCTTTCAGCGCAGCCTTCACTGGAGATATTGCCAGTTATGAAGTATCTGAGTTTGAAAGCGGAAAAGAGTTAGAAGTTACTATTAAGCTATCAGCTCATTTTGTGGACATCAACGTGGATGGTGTGCCGATGGTGCTAAAAGATAGTGAAAATATGATATGCGTTATAGGCGGAGTTGATTATATGGCAGGGGTTCGCTCAAATTTAGGAGAGTGATTTTTTATACTAAGCCTGCTTGTTTTACTTTGATATGTAGTCAAGCAGGCAAAAACAACAAAAGGATACAAGAATGAAAGAGATAAAGATAAAAGATGAAATTTGGCAAATGCACGCACCAAAAGTAAGAACCATTAAGATGGCGGATGAAAATGGTGGTAGCGATATGGCAAAGACTATCTATATGATAGCTGCACTTTGCAATAAGACACAAGAAGAAGTTGAAAATTTGGAGTTTAAAGAATTTATGTCTTTACAAAAGGCGTTAAATGATTTTTTAGATGTAAGGGCGGAGTAAATAACGAAAATATCGCCCTTATAGCTCATGTTTTAGGCTATGGATATAACGAGATAATAAATCTTAGTTTGAGTGATTTTAGTGAGTTTTTAGAAATTTCAGTAAAGATCTTAAAGGCTAAGAGCGAGTTATAACTTCTTTGGTTTTACCTAATGCTAAGCCAGCGGTGCCAATAAGGCTGCCAAGTATCCCTAAGCCAAAAACTAAGGCAATAAACGTTTCAAAAAAGCCACTTGGTGAAACGAAGAAGAATAAAACGATAAAAATAGGAATGATTAAAGCCATTTTAAATCCTTTTTAAAAGGGATTATATCGTATTTTAAAGGAAAGATATGGATAACGCACAAGTTGGTATTAGTATTGGTCTAGCAGTAAAAGGGCTAAGTAAAATATCAGAGCTAAAAAAAGGGTTTGATGGTTTAAAAGGTAAGATAGCAGAAGCAAAAAAAGCCATAACATCTTTAGACAACACTAGATTGTCAAATCTATCTAGCCAAATAAGAGAGAGCCAAAAAGCACTTTTGGGCGAGCTTACGACAAATTTTAGCAATCTTACAAACTCGGTAGCCATAGGAGTGCCAATAAAACTTGCCATTGATGATGAGGCGGCTTTTGCGAATGTAAAAAAATATGTTGATGATAGCGATGAAAACCTAGCTAAGCTAAAAAATGAGATGAGAGGGCTAAGCTCACAGCTTGGAGAGAGCTTTAGTAATATAGCTGACATTGCAGCTGGCGGCGGTAAGATAAATTTAGCTGGTGAGGAGCTAGTAACTTACACAAAGATGCTTGCAACCGGCTCAGTTGCATTTGAGATGAGCTCTGAAGCCTTATCAAAGGCGGCCAATAATATGAAAGTTGGCTTTAAGATGAACGATATAAAGGAGCTTAATAGCTTTTTTGATAGCGTAAACTTGCTCGACAATAAGGTTACTAATGCAAATGCTTCTGATATATTTGAGGCTACTTCGCTAACAGCTGCAAATGCTAGCTTGATAGGTCTAGATAGTAAAAGTGCTAGTGCTATAAGTGCTACAATGCTAAGCACTGGCAAAGCTAGCTCTGTTGTAGGCACTAGCTTAAATGCTCTTTACTCCACACTCTCAATGGCCGACAAAAAGGGTAAAAATTTTCAAGAAGCGCTAGCAAGCATAGGCATGGATGCAACATATCTAAAAACAGCCCTACAAAAAGATGCTGCTGGAGCTATAACTACGTTTTTAGAAGCGATCTCTAGAGCCGATAAAGATAAACAAGCAGGGCTACTTTATGATCTAGTTGGTGGAAATTTTAACGATGAGATAGCAGGGCTTGTAACAAATATCGATGCTCTTAAAGCAAATATCAAAATGGCACACTCGGATGAAGCCACAGGATCTATGCAGCGTGAGCTACAAACAAAGCTAAACACTACAAAAAGTGGTATCGAAAGGGTTACGCAAGCATGGAGAAATCTAGGTTCAAGCCTTGGAGAAACCTTTTTACCACTTACAAATTTATTAGCTTCTATCTTAAGTAAGGTAGCTGGAGTGTTAAGCTCGCTAAATGAAAAATTCCCAAGACTAAGTGCCATAGTTGTTAGCGCTGCAGCTGGCTTTATGATCTTTAAACCGGTGTTGCTTCTTAGCAAGATAGCACTTTTAAGTGTAGCAGATGGATTTTTGGGCGTTATAAGAGTAGTGAAATTTTTAAATCCTATGCTCTTAATAGCAAAACTCAGATGGTTGGCTCATGCTGTGAGTATATCAAGTGCCACGCTAGCTGCCAAAGCTCATGCATTTAGCATTTGGCTAGTTGGTGCAAGACTAAGAGCAACTCTAGCTATCACTACTGCTTATAGCGCTGCTTCAAAGGCCTTTGGTGTAGCGTGTGGTGTTATGCGTAGCGGATTAATGGCGGTAACTCTAGCTACAAAGGCTATGAAATTTGCTCTTATTAGCACAGGCATTGGTGCCATAGTGGTAGCTCTTGGCACAGCAGCGGCCTATCTTATGGAAAATTGGGACGAGGTAAAGGCATTTTTTGAGAGAATTTGGGAAAACGTCAAGCCATATTGGGAGAGCACGACAAAGTTTTTTAGTGATCTTTGGCAAGGAGTGAGCGACTTTTTAAGCGCTATTTTTGAGCCAGTTATCAAGATATGGGATGAGCTCTTTGGTGGTTTTTTTGACTGGATAGCTGAGAAATTTGGCTGGATAAATGATATGGTCGGTGAGGCCATTAAGGGGCTAAGTAGTGCTTGGAGCAAGACAAAAGAATTCTTTGGCTTTGGAGACGATGAGCAAGCAAGCAGTGAGCTAAAGCCAAAAGATGATAGCGGTGGCTTTTTTAACTCTATCTTTGGCTCAGATAGTGACACTAACGCAAAAGAGGCTCCAGCTTTAGTAGCAGCTAGCCCAGGTGGTGGCGCCATCAACATTAGCTTTAATGGTGATTTTTTACTTAACTCAGATAATGGCAAATTTGACCTAGAGAGCTTTAAGGCTCAAATAGTAAAAGGCGTCAAAGAGGCGCTTAAAAGAGATGAATTTAACAGCGCCAACACCGAAATAAGAGAGCAGAGGTAGCGATATGGTATTAAATTTGGGCGGATTTAAATTTAACTGGAAGCAAGTAGGCGGCATATCGCTCGAGACCGAGTTTGGCATAAGTTCGCAGGATCGTATCCAAAATCACCCCGTTTTATTTGCGGCAAATTTAGGAAACCAAACCGTGAGCATAGAGGGCCAGACTATGCCCTATAACGGCGACAAACAAACGGCACTTAAAAGACTTTACGATATAGCTTACTCAAGGCAAAGTTATCCGCTAACCAACGGAAACGGCAAATATTTCGGCAGGTTCGCGGTTATTAAAATCAGCGAAAAACAAGCCGTATTTACCCCAAACGGAGCGTTTTTTACACAGAGCTTTAGTTTGGAGCTTAGGAGAGATTATGACTAAAATTTACATAGCTAAAGACGGTGATAGGCTTGATACTATCGTCTATAACCATTACGGGCATCTAAGATTTTTCGAGCAAGTATTAGCTCTAAATCCAAAACTAGCCACTACACTTAAAGCTGGCGACAAGGTATTTTTGCCCGAGATAAAAGAGAAAGCCAAGGAGCAAAATAAGCTATGGTAAAGCATCCAAATTTCAAGCTCGAAGCAAACGGTAAAGATATTACGGAGATCATCAAAGCAAATCTCATCAGTCTAAATTTCGACGATAAGGAAGGTAGCAAAAGCGACGAGATAAGCTTTAGTGTTAGCGGCATATATGCCAAGCCCGTATTCGGCGATAGCTTAAAGCTTTGGCTCGGGTATGGGGACGATCTTTATCTTTGCGGCTCGTTTAGCGTGCAAACGGCTAGTAGAGACTATAAAAATTATACCACCGAAGTAAGAGCGACGGCAGTAAATTTCGCTAGCCCTCAAAAAATCAAAAAGCGCAGAAGCTGGGAGAACACTACCGTATTTGAAATAGCAAAGAAAATAGCCGGCGAAAATAAGCTTGCCGTAAAAACGTCCGGGCAGGATCAAAACATCACCTCCGTCTTGCAAAATGATGCGGGAGATCTAGATTTCTTGTATGGGCTTTGCTTTGATTACGGCTTTATCATGGCCGTAAAAAACGCTACTATCGTCATAGCCGCGAAAGATGCAAAGGGAGATGAAACACAAACGTCAAATACCCCTAAAAACGAAAGCCTACCCACTTTTACTCTAAATTTAGCCGAGCTTTACTCGTTAGAGATTACGGAGGCAAACAGAAACTCTTACGGAGCGGTCATAGTAGAATGGCAAGACATAGAAGCTGGTAAAACCAAAAGTATCAAGGTAGGTAGCGGAGAGCAAACATATAAAATGCAAATAGCCCAACCAAAGAGCGACAATGAAGCCTTTAAAATGGGCGAAGCAAAGCTAAACGAATTGCAGCGCGGCGGCATAAACGGCAGGTGCTCTTTGGCCGGCGCAAATATAGTAGCGGGCGGAAAGCTTAAATTTAGCGGTATAGCGGGGCTAGAAGCAAACGAATTTAGTATCAAAAGCGTAAGCCATAGATTGAGTACGGATAATTACGAAATAGAGATTGAATTTGAGGGGTAAAAAATCTCATTTTTTACATTAAGGTTAAAAATGAGAAATTTTTTTACGAAAAAAGTGAGACGGGTTAAATAATATAGAAATTAAGATATTTTTTATATTTATTCAAAACTAGCCCTTAACTTTTCTTCTAAAAATTTTGCAAATTTATTAAATTCTGGCAACGCAAGCTCGCTTTTTCTTTTTGGATTAGCCCAAACGCTATCTGGAAAAAATGCGTCACTACTAAATCTAGCAATAACATGAATATGCACGCGTGGCACGTAGTTTCCAAAGCTTGCAATATTTATTTTGGTTGGTTTATAAAACTCAAGCATCGCCTTTTCAGCTACTAGTATCGCCTCAAAAAGCCTTGCCCTACTCGCTTCATCGCAATCGCTTAGCTCACGAAATGGCTTAATGGTAAAAATTTTTATCCATGGAAGTTCATTGTCCTCACGCTCGATTTTTATAAATTTATCTTCATAGATCATATTTGTTCCTATTTTTATACAAAATTTCTCTCTCGCAAAAGCGTATAAAGTTTGATAGTCGAGATAAAAAATGTAACGATCGCAGGTCCAAGGATCACACCCCAAAACCCAAATGTCGTGATACCTGCAAGCATCGCAAAGAATATAAGAAGCTCATTTATCTTTGTTGGTATTTTAACCAGCTTCGAGTTTATAAATTTAATAACAAGTGGCTTTAAAAGCGTATCAGCTGCAAACGAGATCACTACGATCGTGTAAATTGCGATAGTTATCGCTGCTGCTGTGTTGCCATTTGCAAACTCATAAATGCTAATAGGCGCCCACGCCAAAATACCGCCAACAACTGGAATAAGTGAAGCAAAGCTAAAAAAGATACCAGTTAGCACGCCGTCATAGCCGTAAAAGCTTGTGACAATAGCAAATAAAAAGCCTTGGATTATCATATTTGCGATGGTTGAGTAAAAAACGACACTCATCACGTTGCCAACTTCGCTTAAAATAGACTCTGTGTCATCTTGTTTTAGCGGAAGTGCATATTTTAGATAGCTGATTAGTTCATTGCCGTAAAGATTGCAAAAGAAGAAAAAGACCAAAATAATAATCATATCAACGCCAAATTTAAGGCTTAACTTACCTAGACTTGCAAGGTTTGTCGCAAGTTGAGAAAAAAGCATTTTAATATCAAGTCCGCCGATAAATTCTTTTATCTTTGGCTCTAAAAAATTTATCGACTCAGGCATCCTAAAATCATAATTTTTAATAAATTCGATAGTCTTTGTGACATTGTTTATATCAAAGCCAGCTGCGTATTTTGCGATCTCAACCACCGCATAAAGAAGTGGGGCGATAAATAAGCAAAGAAGCACAGACGTTGTAAGTGCCGATGAAAGCGTCTTGCGGTTTTTAGTGAGCGATAAAAATGCGATTTGGACATTTGAAACCGCGACAGCAAGCAGTGCAGCGATAAAAATATCAAGCAGATATGGTTTAAAAAGATAGACCACCAAAGCCAAAGCACAAAATACAAAAATTCCAAAAAATAGTCTATTGTTCATCTTGCTCCCTTAAAATGGGGTAATTATAGCAAATTTATCAAAGCTGCTCATTTGCTTCCCAAATTTGCTCAATCTCTTTGCCATCAAGCTTGCAAAGCTAGCAAGTACGGCTAGGCTTTTGGCATTTTTAGCATGCTACTGGCGCTTAGTAAATTTAGATAAATTTATAGTTTTACGCAAAATTTCTAGCTCAAAAGCTCCTACAAATTTAGACTTTTACGTGCACTGAAAATTTGTCCCGACGATCTCGCATTCATCACATATTTGAACATATATAGTTCCCTCGCCATCTACTAGACTTCCAAGAGGAATTTGTGCTAGATATTTCATGCTTTTGCTACATTTTGGACATTTTAAATGCTCAGCATCTTGCTCCCACTGCGGATATCCACCAAGCAAAATTTCGCTATCTATCATATATGAGTAGTGAGCGCAAACCTCGCTAGCCAGCTCGAAATTTTGCCCATCGAGCGTTGCCACAGCATCTCTTAAATAATCTTCGCTATCACCCTCGCCTACTACCTCTGTTTGCACGCTATTGCCGTCATTTTGGCAAAAATACTGCACAAGGCCAACGCATGTTGGGCAAAATTTAAGCACAGCATCGTTTTTAAGCTCTAGCCCAAGTCGCTTTAGACTCTCTTTTTTGATGATAAATTCCAGCATCTCGCCGCTACAAAATTTACATTTTTCATCACTCAGTGCTTTAAATTTAACGCTTGCGTCTGCGTTTTGGCTTGGCCCACATGTAAAACACCTATCAAAAACTAGGCTTTTTCTCTTACCACTCTCGTCAAAGCTCCAGCCAGCAACCTGAGCGTATGCGTCAGTATCAACATGAAGCTTTGCTTTCCAAGGCTTTGGCGCATTATAGAGCTTAAAAAATAGCTCCCTTACCACCTCATCGCCCTGCCAGGCAAGTGCGCAAAGGATGTGATTGATTTTTACCATATTTTCAGCGTCATTTAGACTATTTATGAGCTCATCTCTTACATCACTTGGGGCGTTTTTGTAAATTTCAAACGGGTAGTATTCACACTCTTTGGTCACTTCTCTTATTATCTGCTCGTCGCAAATTCCGTGTAGGTAGAAAATATAGACAAGATCGCTATAAATTTCATCATATTTGCCTATATCGTCTGTGTGAGCTAGGACATTTTTTAGCTTTTGCTTAATCTCAGCCTCGCTTAAGCCTTGATAAAACTCCATCTTCTCTTTTTGCCTGCAATCATAGCAGATCCCATCAAAGTAAATCGTCCTTTGCTCGCACCTAGGACAAAGATGTGGCTCACCCATTTTTGCTCCAAATTTAATTTTGCTACTCAAAAAGCCCTTTTTCGATGTCGATCTTGACGTTAAAGGTCTCAAAGCACTTCGCACTCGCGATTCTACCCTTTGCGGTGCGCTCGATAAAGCCATTTGCAAGCAGATATGGCTCGATGACGTCCTCAACCGTGCCCTCATCCTCGCTAAGTGCCGCTGCGATCGTGCTAAGCCCCATAGGACGGCGCCTTGCTTGCATCAAAATTTCTAAATACCTAATATCCATCTCGTCAAATCCAAGCGAATTTACACCAAGTGCGTTAAGCCCTTCTTTTGCACGCTCGTGGCTGATGATTTGCTCGTCATTTACCTCGGCAAAGTCGCGAATTCGCTTTAATAGTCTAAGAGCGATCCTTGGCGTGGCACGTGAGCGTTTGGCAATCTCAAGCGAGGCGTTTTTGTCGCACTCTTTGCCAAGCTTAGCTGAGGCGATCTGTACGATACGGCTTAGCTCACTACTTGTGTAAAACTGCAGCCTAAAGTCCATTCCAAAGCGATCTCTAAGTGGCGCTGAGATCATACCAGCACGCGTCGTTGCGCCAATAAGCGTAAATTTTGGTAGGTCTATCTTGATAGTCTGAGCCGCAGGCCCTGAGCCTATGATGATGTCAAGCCTAAAGTCCTCCATAGCAGGGTAAAGCACCTCTTCGATAGCTGGGCTTAGGCGGTGTATCTCGTCGATAAAAAGCACGTCGCCCTCTTGTAAATTTGTAAGGATCGCCGCAAGATCACCACTCTTTTCTATCATCGGCGCTGCGGTCATTTTGATACTTACGCCCATTTCATTTGCGATGATGTGAGCAAGTGTCGTTTTACCAAGTCCTGGAGGGCCGTAAAATAGCACGTGATCTAGACACTCATTTCTCTTTTTGGCGGCTTTTATAAAGACATCTAAATTTTGCTTTATCTTTTCTTGGCCGATGTAGTCTTCAAATTTTGTCGGTCTAAGCGAGACTTCAAAGTCATTTTCAAAGCTTACTTTTTCGATTTCAACGATTCTATCCAAAGTTTTTCCTTCTAAATTTAAGGCTTCATTTTACGCTTTTATGCTTAATTTAAGCTCGTTTAAATTTATAATAAAAGGTGCTGCCCTCGCCATAGACGCTATCAACGCCGTATGTAATGCCATGTTTTTGGCAAATTTCACTGACGATATTTAGCCCAAGACCAAAGCCACCTTGGATTTCATCCTCTCTTACATAACGTTTCCAGACCTTTTTGACGTCCTTTATCCCCTTGCCAAAGTCTTGCACGCTAAGCTTTATGCGCTCATTCTCAAAGCTTAAATTTATTAGTATCTCGCTCTCTTTTTGACTGTATTTTATAGCGTTTGTGATGGTGTTGTCGATGATACGCTGAGCTTCGACCTTGCTTAGCATAGTAAATGCATCGCTTGCTAAATTTGTCTTTATCTCGATGCTCTTGACATCAGCCACGCTTGAGAGAAATTTCACTCGCTCTTTAACATACTCGCCTATATTTAGCCTCTCAAGTGGAAATTTGATGTAGCCTCGCTTTATGAAGTACTCGACATCTTCGTAGGTTATCTGCATCTGTTTTAGGGCATTTTTGATGCGGGTTATATACTTGTTTTCAAGTCCAAGCATCTCAAGGTTCATACCAGCTACGCCAAGTGGGGTCTTTAGCTCGTGCATGGCGTCGTTAAAAAAGTTGTTCATATACTTTTGAAACTCTTTATAGGGCTTAACGCTGCTTAGATATAAAAAATATACGATAAAAAGCACTGCCACAAGGATGACAAGCAGCATGATGGCCGTTAAAAAGATGTTCTTTTTATTATCAAGCTCCTTTTCTACGACGATGTAGTAAGGGGTCTTATCTTTTATAAAAAAGCTCTTGTAAAATAGATATCCGTCCTCTTCAAGTGTTACAAATTTAAAGCTACTTGGCTGTTTTGTGAGAGTTGAGATAATTGGTTTAAAATTTACATCGTAGATTGCAAATTTATATTTTAAAGAAATAGCTATGTTTTCGTTTTTTAGAAATGAATTTTTGATGATATTTTCATGTTTCATAGCACCAAAAAGAGCTTTGGAAGTGCTGTTTTTTTGGCTTAAATTTAGGATCACAAAGCTTTGAAAACAAAATAGCGACATTATCACAAATGTCGCTATGATCTGAATCTTAAAGCTCTTGTGCATCTATTTTATAGCCTATGCGCCTCTTTGAGATGATAAAGTCGTTTGTCGTTTTGTTTCTTATCTTTAAAACGTGCATTCTTATATCAGCGCCCTCTATATCTTTATCGTTCCAGACAAGATCTCTGAGCTCTTCCATACTGACGTAAGAATTTAGGTGAGTCACCAAGCACTCGACCAAAGCGACCTCTTTTGCACTAAGATCAACCATTTTGCCGTTTTTATATAGCACTCGCTTATTTAGATTAAAGCTAAACTCTTCATTTATCTTGACTATGTTTTTATCGTCAGTGCCGTAGTACTTTCGCATAAGCTCAGCTACTCTAAATTTAAGCTCAGCAAGCTCAAATGGCTTTTTTAGGTATTCATTACAGCCAAGCTCGTAGCCAATCGCCATATCACCTATATCAACTAAAGATGTTGTTATCATGATAGGGGCACTTGGATTTAGACTTCTTATATACTTGATAACCTCATGACCGTTTACACCAGGTACTTTTATATCAAGTATAAAAAGATGATAGAAATTTTTCTCTATCAGATCACAAGCTTCTTGTCCATCACTTACCGCACAAACCTCATAACCTAGCGTCTGCAAAAACTCGCAGACGCTCTCTTGAAACCCTAAGTCATCTTCTAAAAGCAAAATCTTCAAAACGCTCTCCTAAAAAACAAACTTTAATAAGAATTGTATCTATTTTAATACTTAATAGGTAAATTCCAAATTAAAATTCTTTTTTAAGTATTAAATAAAAATTTGACCTGCGTAAACTATGTAACATCTTAGTAAAAAGACACCGCAGATAACAAAAATAGCGTTTAATACAGCAATTTCACGTTTGAAATCATGCGCTTTTAAAACGCTTAAGTCTAGAATGATAGGCAACGCCATACCAAAACCAATAACACCTATATAGAACATCAAGCCAAGAGAATTTGCACTTAGTGCGTTTGCTACTGTGTTTGCGCCGCTTGCACTTGCATTTGAAACAAGCACGAAAAGTGCAACTATAAGTAAAAACTCAACTATAATCGCAAAAAAGTCAAATTTTAATAGATAGTGCGCGGCATCATTATGCTTTTTCTCCTTATCTTTTAGCACGCCGATTAATAGTGTAAATGCACCAGCACAGCTTAAGCCAGACACTAAGAATAATACTGGTAGAACTGGTGTGTTCCAAAGTGCTATCTTATGAGCTGCGCTTAGCAAGAAGCCTGTATATGCACCAACACCAATGCCTAGGATGAAAAGCAAAATTCCTATTGGTCCTGAAAGCTTCTCGGCCAAATTTGCAACTAAGTCACAAATAGAAATTTTAAGTGACGCTATCTCATTTTTAAATGCACCAACTGCATACACAACGCTTAGCGGAGTATAAACTAGAAGCAGAGCAACACCTATTGACATAACTGAGTCGAAGTTGTAAAGCAACAAGATCCAGTAAAAGCTTAGCGGCTTACCAAGATCAACTACCAAAAGCGCAAGACCAAAAATGATCGCTACTGGAGCGATAAGAGCGGCTGCTTTGAAGTAATAGTTATCTTTGCCGTATTTGCCAGCTAAAAGCACTGCAACGATGCTAGCACCAGCACTAAGTCCTGCTAAAAATAGATAAAATGCTATTGGCCAGCCCCAGTAAATTTCAGTGTACTGAGCTAGACTTCCTGACATGCTATTCATTGTGTGCTCCTTTTGTATTTGCGATCATTGCAAGTAGAGGTTTTGTTTTTAGTTCCTCTTTTGGCAAGTAGTATTTTGACTCTTTTAGTAGTTTTGATACTTTGGAGTTCTCGTCATTGATATCGCCAAAAGTTAGTGCATTTGTAGGGCATACACTAACACATGCTGGCTCTTTACCCTCTTCTAGCCTGCTCTCATAGCAGAATGTACACTTTCCTATCTCACCATTTGGCAAGACGTAGCGAGCGTCGTATGGACAGGCTAGGATGCAGTATTTGCAACTAACGCAAATTCTATGATCAAGCAGCGTCACGCCATCAGCTGTTTTAAAACTAGCACCAGTTGGGCAAACCTCAACACAAGGTGCATCTTCGCACATAACACAGCTTTGACGTAAAAAATCAGTCTTTAAATTTGGAAATGTCCCACTCATCTTTGCATGCACCTGCAAGCGGTAAAGTCCCCTTGGTACGTTGTTTGCACTTCTGCAAGCTACCGAGCAGCCTTGACAGCCGATGCATAAATTTTCATCATGTATCATCATATATTTTTTCATTTTCTATCCTTACGCTTTACTTATGCTAACGCCAACATTTGTAACCATGGTTGCAGCCACTGGCCCTTCGGCTGGATTAAGAAGCACGCTTGTATTTAGCCCCACGTGATCTATACTCTTAAGAGCTGGGGTGATGTGTCCAAAGCCGTGATAGATAAAGAGTGTATCTTCTCTAATGCCCTCGGTCACCATGAGCTTGCCCTTTTGCTCGCCAAATTTATTTTTCACCACGACCATATCGCCATCACGTAAATTTTTACGTTTAGCTGTTTTTGGATTTATCCAAATTGGACTATCACTCATAAGATCATGAAGCGACGGTACCGCCTGAGTATGTCCATTGGTATGAATAGGTGTTTTGCCGCAAGTTAAGCAAAGATCATGTCCGTCAAATGTGTCCATATCTTTATCATTTAGCGCGCCATATCCTGCAAACTGCGCCTCGACATCAGGCAAAAATAGCTCTATCTTGCCGCTTTTTGTTTTAAGCTTAGCCATATCATCCATTAGGCCATTTTCGCCTACAAATTTAGCAGCGACTGGATATTTAGCGATAAATTTATCGATCATGCCTTTTTCTCTAAACAAAATTCCCGGCTCATCCCACGTGATAAAGCCATCTTTTTCCAGCGCAGCAAGTAAATTTACATCTCCACCAGCTTGCTGCATCCTAAACTCACGTATGTCGTTCCAAGTGTAAAGCTCATCTATCTTCATGCGGCGTGCTAGTTCTCTAAAGATAAACGCCCCATCTCTTGTGTCGCCAACTGGATCAATAACTTTATTTCTTATCATATAAGCTGGCTTTAGACCTGACTTATCCTCTATGCCCTCGTCGCGCTCAAGGTAGCTACTCTCAGGCAAGATAACATCAGCAAATGTCGCCATATCGTTTAGATAAACATCGCTTACCACGATAAAATCAAGCTTCTTCATCGCCTCTATGCTCTTCATCGTCTCAGCAACGTTTATTAGGTGATTAAATCGGATGTTAAACCAGCCTTTTATGGCGTAAGGCTTTTCGTTTAAGATAGCGTCATTTATATCCATCAAAACGCCATGTTTTCTACTTACAAATTTATGCCTACCAGTCTCGCCAGCAAAGTCTAGTCTAGTGACTTTTGGCACTTTAAATTTCTCATCTGGATTTTTAAGAACTGGGAATTTATCCTCACCGACTAGTTTGTTAAAGGTTTTTGCATTTTTGCCACCAAAAAGACCGCCTTTGACCTCCCAGTTACCCATCATTGCATTTGCCACCATGATGGCCTTTGTCCTCATGTATTCAGCTTTTGTGGTGGTTGTCTTATGCCCAAAATCAAAAATAACTCTTGGGGCAGCTTTATAAATTTCATCGGCGATGCGTCTAACATCACTTGCTTTTATGCCGGTGATTGTCTCTTGCCATTCAGGCGTTTTGCCCTCTACGCTTTTAACGATCTCATCAAAGCCGGTTGTAAATTTCTCAATAAATTCTTTATCGTAAGTGCCATTTTGTATCCATGTATTTATGATAGCTAGCACAAAAGCTAGATCGGTGCCAGGTCTAACTGGTAGCCACTCATCAGCCTTTGAAGCTACCACGCTAAATCTTGGCTCAAGCACAAGTAGCTTTGTATCTTTTTTAGCCGCAAATTTAGCAAGCTTTTTAGCATCGGCTATAACTATGCCTTCAAAAAGATTGTGGCCAAAATTTACAACGTATTTTGCATTTGCAAAGTCTCTTTTTAGTTTAGCTATGCCATACATCTGCTCACAGACCATTTGATAGGTGATCGGACAGCACGAAAAGTGTGAAAAACAGTTTGGCGAGCCGTAAGCTGAGGCAAAATTTACCATTAGCTTATGTGTTTGTGAGCTTTTACAGGTAAAGACAAAGCTTTCAGGACCATACTTTTGCTTGATCTCAAGCATTTTTGAAGCAACTAGATCAAGTGCCTCGTCCCAGCTGGCCTCGCGCCACTTATTTTCGCCTCTCTCACCAACCCTGATCAAAGGCTTTTTGACTCTATTTTCGTCATAAAGCTGGCTAAAACCAGAACCGCCTCTTGCACAAAGCGAAGTCGCCGTACCACCAGCTTTTGGATTGCCGCTTAAGAAGCAAATTTTATTATCAACAACCTTTGCTTCGATGGGGCATCTTGAAGAGCACATCTCGCAAAAGCTACGGACGTACTTCTCATCTTGCTTTGCAGCATTTTCTAAAGCACCACCCGGTAAGGATGATGCAACCATACTAACTCCGGCACCGAATTTTAAAAATTCTCGTCTATTTAAGCTCATCTTTCTCCCTTTAAAAGATATTTGCCTTTAGTTATTCTAGTATTTAAAGTTGAAAATAAAATTAAATTTTACTTAATATTTATATTT